>NZ_JASATI010000023.1:0-81825 GCF_038440225.1 Hydrogenophaga sp. OTU3427
GCCGCAAGCCAAGCAAGGTGCGAAATAGTGATTCGGCGCCTTCGAAGCTTGGCGGGAATATGACTCACTGGGTACAAGGCTTTGGTCTCCAGCCAGCCCGTCTTCCCATGAAGTCTTATAAAGTGACGACGGTTGGCTAAAGCCCTGTGGCAATCGCGAGGCTAAATTCCCCCTGTGTGTCCTTCCCCGGCACCTCGCACGTCAACTTCCCGTATGCTCCAAGTGGCTTGGGCAAGTTTTGTCCAAGTTTTGTCCAACTGCGTTGGTTCAAAGCAGAGTTTTTCGATGTGCACTCACCGCCGTGGCGAAGCTAAGTCCTTGATTTATCAAGGACGACAGGTGGCCCTGCTGACCATCTACGACATGTGCAAGGCGGCCGACCGTGGCATGGAGATCGGCGGCGTGAAGCTGCTGGAAAAACACGGGGGCAAGTCGGGCAGCTACGTGCGCGCAGCCTGACGCCTTGGCCGATCCCCTGCTGCAACCCGCCACGCTGGCCGCCCTGGCCACGGCGCTGGGGTGTGGTCTGCTGGTGGGGCTGGAGCGCGAACGCCGCAAGCGGCGCGGCCCCCGGCGCGCGTTGGCGGGGCTGCGCACCTTCGCGCTCACCAGTGTCAGCGGCGTGGTCGCCATGCTCACCGGCCTGCCCGCGCTGGTGGCCGTGGGCGCCTTGCTGGTGGTGGGGCTCACGGTGGCGGGTTACCTGCGGGACCGCTCTGGCGACCCCGGCGTCACCACCGAGGTGGCGCTGTTCCTCACCTACCTGATCGGCGTGTTGTGCGCGCTCAGCCTGCCGCTGGCGGCGGGCCTGGCCGTGGTGCTGACGGCCCTGCTGGCCGCACGCGAGGCCCTGCACCGTTTCGCCACCGTGTGGTTGACGCCGGACGAGGTCCGCGACGGTGTCGTCCTGCTGGCGGTGGTGCTGATTGGCCTGCCCCTGCTGCCCGACCGCCCGTATTGGGGGCCGGTGCTCAACCCCCATGTGATCGGACAACTGCTGGCCTTGCTGCTGGTGCTGCAGTCGCTGGCCCACCTGTGCCGACGCCTGCTGGCGGCGCGCCATGCGCTGGCCCTGTCGTCCCTGGCCTCGGGCTTCGTGTCGAGCACGGCGACGGTGGCCACCCTGGGCGTGGCGGTGCGCGAAGGCCGGGGCAGCGCGGGGGCGATGGCCGGCGCGGCCTTGTTGTCGTGCGTGGCCACGCTGTTGCAGCTGTTGCTGGTGGCGGCCGCGGTGCAGCCGGCCTGGTGGCCGGTGCTGCTGTGGCCGTGCCTGGGGGGCGCTGCGCTGGCCCTGGCGTGGGGCGGCTGGATGTTGCGTGGGGCTGCGCCGGCGCCGTCCGAACCGCTGCCACCCGCCGACGGCCGCATGTTCAGTCTGCGCGCCGCTGCATGGATCGCGGCCCTGCTGGCCGGCATCCAGGTCGCGGTGTACGCCATGGGCCTTTGGCTGGGGCCCCAGGGCTTGCTGGCCGCCACGTTGCTGGCCTCGTGGGCCGAGTTGCACAGCGCGGTGGCGGCGGTGATGGCCACGGCCCTGCCCGGCGATGCACAACGGGCCGAGGCCACCATTGCCGCCGCGCTGGTGGTGCATGCCATCAGCAAATGTGTCAATGCCGGCGTCACCGGTGGCTGGCGCTATGCGCTGGCCCTGGCGCCCGGCCTGGTGGCACACACCGGGGCGGTGGCGGCCTGGCTGGTGCTGGGCCGCTGACCCCCCGGGCGGGGCATCAGTAGGTGTAGACGCCGCGCCCGGTCTTGCGGCCCAGCCAGCCGGCGGCCACCATTTCCTTGAGCAGCGGTGCAGGCCGGTACTTGCTGTCGTTGTATTCGGCCATGTAGACGTTCATCACGGCCAGGCAGACGTCCAGGCCGATCATGTCGGCCAGGGCCAGCGGGCCGATGGGCTGGTTGCAGCCCAGCTTCATGCCGGCGTCGATGTCCTCGGGCGTGGCCAGGCCTTCGGCGAGCACGAAGAAGGCCTCGTTGATCATCGGCACCAGGATGCGGTTGACCACAAAACCGGGCGCGTTCTTGACCGTGATCGGCGTCTTGCCCAGGGCCTCGGCCAGCGCCTTGACGGCGTCGTGGGTGGCGTCGCTGGTCTGCAGGCCGCGGATGATTTCCACCAGCGCCATCATGGGCACCGGGTTGAAGAAGTGCATGCCGATGAAGCGGTCGGCGCGCTGCGTGACGGCGGCCAGCTTGGTGATGGAAATCGAGCTGGTGTTGGTGGCGATGATGGTGCTGGCCGGCAGGGCGGCGTCCAGCTGGCGCAGGATCTTGGTCTTGAGGTCTTCGTTCTCGGTCGCTGCCTCGATCACCAGTTGCACGCCGAGCAGGTCGTCGTAGTCGGTGCTGCCTTGGATGCGGGCCATCGCGGCGTCCTTGTCGGCGGCGCTCAGCTTGTCCTTCTTGATCAGGCGGTCCAGGCTGCCCGCGACGGTGGCAATGCCTTTTTGCACGGCGGCTTCGTTGATGTCGACCATGACGACCGACAGGCCCGACACCGCGCAGGCCTGCGCAATGCCATTGCCCATGGTGCCCGCGCCGATGATGCCGACGGTTTGAATCAGAGACATGGAAACTCCTGAGGATGAGGGATGGGTTTGATTGTCAATTATCTTGGCGTTTCAGCCGGGCACGGCCGGGCCGCCGCCCGCTTGGGGTGGGCAGCGGTGGCGGGAACACTCAGAGGATGTCCAGCACCCGCTCGGGCGGTCGGCACAGCCGCGTGCCCCTTGGCGTGACCACAAAAGGCCGGTTGATCAGCACCGGATGGGCGGCCATGGCGTCGAGCAAGGCGGCGTCCGAGGTGCCGGGTGCGTCCAGGCCCAGTTCGCTGAACAGGGTTTCCTTGCTGCGCACGGCCTCGGGTGGCGTCAGGCCGGCGGCGGCGATGAGGGCGGCCAGCTCGGCCCGGCTGGGCGGCGTGTGCAGGTACGCGATCACCCGGGGCTCGTGCCCACGTTCGCGCAGCAGGGCCAGCGCGCCGCGCGAGTTGCTGCACACGGGGTTGTGGTAGATCGTGATGTCGGTCATGTTCGGAGTCCGGCTCGACGTTGGTTCAGCGGGTCAGCTTGAACACCGCCGTGCTGGCCCGCAGGTTGGGCAGCCAGCGGATTTCGCGGCCTTCGTGCAGGCCGAAGCTGTCTTCGACCCGCAGGCCGTTGCGCTGGGCCAGCACTTCGAAGTCGGTGTGTGTGCCGACGCGGATGTTGGGCGTGTCGTACCACTGGTAGGGCAGGCGTTTGGTCACCGGCATGCGGCCCGTCAGCACGCTCAGGCGGTTGGGCCAGTGGGCGAAGTTGGGGAAGGCGACGATACCGATGCGGCCGACGCGCGCGGTTTCGCGCAGCATGGTCTCGGCGTTGCGCAGGTGTTGCAGGGTGTCGATCTGCAGCACCACGTCGAAGCTCTGGTCGCCAAAGGCGCTCAGGCCTTCGTCGAGGTTGAACTGCAGCACGTTGACGCCGCGCTGCACGCAGGCCAGCAGCTTGTTGTCGTCGATTTCCACGCCGTAGCCGGTGCAGCCACGCGTGGCCTGCAGGTGGGCCAGCAGGGCGCCGTCGCCACAGCCGAGGTCGAGCACGCGCGCGCCCTGGGGCACAAGGCGGGCGATGGACTCCATCACGCTCAGCGCGCTCATGCCTTCACCTCCCCGGCGATGCGTTCGAAGTAGGCGCGCACCAGGTTCAGGTAGCGCGGGTCGTCCAGCAAAAAGGCGTCGTGCCCGTGCGGGGCGTCGATCTCGGCGTAGGAGACGTCGCGCTGGTTGTCCAGCAGCGCCTGCACGATCTCGCGGCTGCGCGCGGGCGAGAAGCGCCAGTCGGTGGTGAAGCTCACCAGCAGGAAGCTGGCCTTGGCGCGGGCCAGCGCCGCGCTGAGCCGGCCGCCGTGTTCGCGCGCCGGGTCGAAGTAGTCCAGCGCCCGGGTGATCAGCAGGTAGGTGTTGGCATCGAAGTAGGTGCTGAACTTGTCGCCCTGGTGGCGCAGGTAGCTTTCGATCTGGAACTCGACGTCCTGGGTGGTGTAGCGGTAATCGGTGCGCTCGCCGGGCGCGGCCTCGTCGTCGTCCACCGCGCTGGCGACCAGCGAACGCAGCTGCCGCCCGAACTTCTCGTTCATCACATCGTCGCTGAGGTAAGTGATGTGGCCGATCATGCGGGCGATGCGCAGGCCGCGCCGGGGCAGGGTGCCCGCGCGCAGGTAGTGACCGCCGTGGAAGTCGGGGTCGGTCACGATGGCGCGGCGCGCCACCTCGTTGAAGGCGATGTTCTCGGCCGTGAGGTTGGGTGCGCTGGCGATCACCACCGCGTGCCGCACCCGCTCGGGGTACTGCAGCGTCCAGCTCAGGGTCTGCATGCCGCCCAGGCTGCCACCCATGACGGCCGCCAGCTGCGTGATGCCCAGCGTGTCCAGCAGGCGGGCCTGGGCGTTGACCCAGTCCTCTACCGTCACCACCGGGAAGTCGGCGCCCCAGGCCTGGCCGGTGGCGGGGTTGACGTGGGTGGGTCCGGTGCTGCCGAAACACGAGCCCAGGTTGTTGACGCCGATGACGAAGAAGCGGTCGGTGTCCACCGGTTTGCCGGGGCCGATCATGTTGTCCCACCAGCCCTCGCTGCGCGGCTTGGGCTGGCCGTGTTCGTCCAGGTGCAGACCGGCGACATGGTGCGAGGCGTTGAGCGCGTGGCACACCAGCACGGCGTTGGAACGGTCTGCGTTGAGTTGCCCGTAGGTCTCGTAGACCAGTTCGTAGGCGGGCAGTGTGGCGCCGCTGCGCAAGGGCAGCGGCTGCGTGAACTGCTGGGTTTGGGGTGTGGCGATCAGGCTCAAGCGGCGGCATCCCGGGCCGTCACGCGGCCCAAAACAAAAAACCCGGTGCCGCAAAGCGCGAGACCGGGGTCCCCTCTTTAGCGGCATTTTTAACGCGCCCGCAATTTGGAAGAAATCGGCGCAGTGACCCGTAGTATATCGGCACGCTGGACCGATCGCCCAGCCCCACCACCGGAGCCCTTGCCCATGGCCGACATCTACGGACTCGATGCCTACGCCCCTGCCGAGGTGGCGCGCCGCGTGTTGAACGTGGGCGTCACCAAGGCCCGCCTGCCCGTGACGCAGACCCTCCTGCTGGGGGTGCTGGCCGGCGCCTTCATTGGCCTGGGCGCCCTGTTTTTCACCCTGGTCAAGTCGGACGCCAGCCTGGGCTTTGCGGCGTCGCAGGTGCTCGGGGGCGTGGTGTTTGCCCTGGGCCTGCAGCTGGTCGTGGTGGCCGGGGCCGAGCTGTTCACCGGCAACAACCTGCTGGCCATGGCCTGGGCGGCCGGTCAGCTCAGCACGCGCGAGGTGCTGCGCAACTGGCTGCTGGTGTGTGTGGCCAACTTCGTGGGAGCCGCCGGGCTGGCGCTGCTGGTCTACCTGAGCGGGCATGGGCAGATGAACGGCGGCGCCATCGGCCGCCAGGTGATGGCCATCGCCCATGCGAAGCAGGAACTGGCGCCCTGGCCCGCCTTTTTTCGCGGCGTGTTGTGCAATGTGCTGGTCTGTATGGCGGTGTGGATGGCCATGGCCGGGCGCAGCGTGACGGACAAGGCGGCGGCCATCGTGCCGCCGGTGGCCGCTTTTGTGGCGGCCGGCTTCGAGCACAGCATCGCCAACATGTACTGGTTCCCGCTGGCGCTGCTGCTGCAGGCCGGCGGGGATGTGCCGGCGGGCGCCTCGCCCGTCACCTGGTCGGGCATGCTGGGCAATCTGGGGCCGGTGATCGCCGGCAACCTGGTGGGCGGCAGCCTGCTGGTGGCGATGACCTACCACGTGATCTACCGCCGTGGCACCACGCCATGAACCGCCTGGGCCGGTCTTGTCACCGGGAAACGGTGTTCAGCGTTGCGGTTTCACAACGCACAAACGGCCCGCTTGCGGGGCAAATACCGGGCGGTGATCGCACGCAGCCGCGGTTTCCCAAAAAAAATGCCCATTTTCCCGGCCGGGGCGCATAATTGTTAAGCGCGGCCTGTGGGCTGCGTGATCAGTGATCGGACCGTTTCGCGTGCTACAGCGTTTCCTCGTGGGTTGTGCTTTCGGGACTCCATCGCTTTTTTCTCTTTAGTGTTTCTTGAGGAGTCCCTTGATGGGCAACAAACTGTACGTTGGCAACCTGCCATACACCGTGCGCGACGAAGACCTGCAACAGGCTTTTGGCGCTTTTGGCAATGTCAACAGCGCCAAGGTCATGATGGAGCGCGACACCGGCCGCTCCAAGGGCTTTGGTTTTGTGGAAATGGGCTCTGACGCTGAAGCGCAAAGCGCCATCAGCGGCATGAACGGTCAATCGCTGGGCGGTCGCAGCCTGGTGGTGAACGAAGCCCGTCCGATGGAAGCACGTCCCCCCCGCACCGGCGGTGGTGGCTTCGGTGGCGGCCGTCGCGAAGGCGGCGGTGGTGGTGGTTACGGCGGTGGCGGCAGCGATGGCGGCTTCCGCAGCCCCTACGGCGGCGGTGGCCGTCGCGAAGGCGGCGGCGGTGGTGGCTACGGCGGTGGCCGCGGCGGCTACTGATCGTTCCCCCGGGTGAGGCGCTCCGCGTTTCACCCCGGAACCCCAAAACCCTGCATGGCGTCTGGCCCTGCGGGGTTTTTGTTTTTGGGGCGCGGGGGTTTCGCGCGGCACCGGCTCAGGGTGCCGGCGGTGTGGCGGCGGCTTGTTCGCGCAGCCGCTTCTTGCGCCCGCGCCCGCTCAGCAGGCGGTCGAACAGCGGGTTGGGCAGCAGGCGCAGCAGCTTGGCCGCCACCCCCATCTGCCAGGGAATGACGCGGTAGCTGGTCTGCTCGGCGATGGCCTTGAAGGCCTGGTCGGCGAAGGCCTCGGGTGTCATCAGGAAGGGCATGGCGTAGCTGTTGTGCTGGGTCAGCGGCGTGGCCACGTAGCCGGGCACGATGGTGACCACCTTGACGCCGCTGCCACGCAGCTCGCCGCGCAGGCTTTCGCAGTAGGCCACCACGCCCGCCTTGCTGGCGCAGTAGGCGCCGTGCCCGGGCAGGCCACGGATGGCGGCCACGCTGGCCACGCCCACCAGGGTGCCGCTGCCGCGCGCGCGCATGCCCGCCAAGAAGGGGTGGAAGGCGGCGGCCGTGCCCACGTTGTTGAGCGCAAAGGTGTGGGCCATCACGTCCAGGTCTTCGCGTTCGGCGGTGTCCATGCCAATGCTCTGGCCGGCGCTGGCCAGCACCACGTCGGGCAGGCCCATCTCGGCCAGGCAGCGCTGGCCGGCGGCGACGGTGCTGTCGATGTCGGCCACGTCGGCGCCATAGACCCGGCAGCGCTCGGGCCCCAGGCCCTGGCTGCTGGCCCAGGCTTGCATCTCGTCCACCCGGCGGGCCACCAGGGCCAGCCGGTGGCCGGCCTGCGCGTGGCGAGCCGCCAGCGCCTGGCCGATGCCGCTGGACGCACCGGTGACGAACAGCAGGGGGGCGGGCGGGTGGGCCATGGCTCAGCGCGCGCCCAGGTTGGCCTGCACGCGGCCGGTCAACAGGGCCACGCCCGTGTCGTCGCGGTAGTCCAGCGTGTTGGCGCGGATGCGGTCACGCCCGCGCAGCAGCAGCACCGCCTGTTCGGACACCACCCGCCGGTCATTGACCAGCACCTTGAGGTGTTCGCCCTGGAACTCCAGCCGCGGGCGCGGCGGGCCGCTGTGGCTGGCTTCGCGCACCACCACCGCCTGGCCGCGCAGCACGAATTCGGTCTGATCGGCGTTGGTGGTGACGCGTTGGGCCTGCGAGGTGGTCAGCACGCCGCCGGGCTGCACGCTGCGGATGCGCGCCTGGTCGATCTCGGTGCTGTTGGTGTCGGGGTAGTGGCGCGCCTCGATGCCGCGCACTTCCGAGCGCAAGCTGCCGTCGACGTGGAAGGTGCGCACCGCGAAGTCGCGCATGAAGTAGTCGGGTTCGTGCTGGGGCGGCCGTTCAACGGCCGCCACGCCCGGCTCGGGTGTGACGCGCAGCAGCCAGTACGAGCCCATGGCCAGCACCCCCATGAGCACCACCGGCAGGTAGATGGTGAAGCGGTCCCAGCCTCGGCGCAGGCCGCGCCGCCAGGGGAGTGGCTGGCCGCTCATCGGCAGGCCTCGTCCAGCAAGGCGGCGTAGTGGCCGCTGGCCACCAGCAGCAGGTCGCAGCATTCGCGCACGGCGCCCTGCCCACCGGCGGCGCGGGTGACATGGTGGGCCACGGCCAGCACCTCGGCCTGGGCGCCCGGCGGCACACAGGCCAGGGCGCTGCGGGTGAGCAGGGCCAGATCGGGCCAGTCGTCGCCCATGGCGGCGGCCTGGGCCCAGTCCAACCCGAGTTCGGCCAGGATGGCCTCGGCCGCCGGGCGTTTGTCCTCGGTGCCAAAACGCGCGTGTGTCACGCCCAGCGCTTTCAGCCGCAGCCGCAGCGCGGGCGAGTCGCGCCCGGTGACCACCGCCGGTGTGATGCCGGCGCGCTGCAGCAGCTTGATCCCGTGGCCGTCGAGCGTGTGAAACCGTTTGGTCGTCTCGCCGAGCTCGGTGAAGTACAGGCCGCCGTCGGTGAGGACACCATCGACGTCGAAGAACACCACCTTCACCGGCTGCGCGCGCAGCAGCAGCTCGGGTGGGAAGCTGAGCACGGGTTTCAAGTCAGATCACCTTGGCACGCATGAGGTCGTGGCTGTTCAGTGCGCCGCAAAGCTTGCCGGCGGCATCCACCACCAGCACGCTGTTGATGCGGTGATGTTCCATCAGCTCGGCGGCGCTCGCGGCCAACGCGTCCTCGCGCACGGTGCGGGGTTGTCGGTGCATCACGTCGCACGCCATCGCGGTGCGCAGGTCGCCGCCCTGTTCGATCAGGCGGCGCAGGTCGCCGTCGGTGAACACACCCACCGGCAACTGGTCGGCGTCCACCACCGCGCTGGCGCCCAGGCCCTTGGCGGTCATTTCGCGCATCAGGTCCATCAGCGTGGCGTCCAGCGGCACCTGGGGCACGCCGTCGCCGGTGCGCATGACGTCGCGCACATGGGTCAGCAGCTTGCGGCCCAGGGCGCCGCCGGGGTGGGAGCGGGCGAAATCGTTGGGACGGAAGCCGCGTGCGTCCAGCAAGGCCATGGCCAGGGCATCGCCCAGGGCCAGCTGGGCCGTGGTGCTGGCGGTGGGGGCCAGGTTGTGGGGGCAGGCTTCCTTGTCGACGCCGCTGTCCAGCACCTGGTCGGCATGGCGGCCCAGGCTGGAGCCTGGTTTGCCGGTCATGGCGATCAGTGGCACACCCATGCGTTTGATCAAGGGCAGCAGCACGGTGAGCTCCTCGCTTTCGCCGCTGTTGCTGATGGCCAGAACGACGTCGCCGTCGGTGACCATGCCCAGGTCGCCGTGGCTGGCCTCGGCGGGATGGACAAACATGGCGGGTGTGCCGGTGGAGGCCAGGGTGGCGGCGATCTTGCGGCCCACGTGGCCACTTTTGCCCATGCCCATCACCACCACGCGGCCATGGCAGGCGATCACGGCCTGCACGGTCCGGGTGAAGTCCTCCCCCAGCCGGGCGGCCAGGGACAAGACAGCCTGGCCTTCGATGTCCAGGGTCTCGCGGGCCATGGCCAGTGCGCGGGCGCGGTCGATGTGGGCGACGGTCTCAGTCATGGCCGGCATTATCGGCCAAGGGTCCGGTCCCCACAGGCTCTGCCGTTAACATGCCCGGCATGACCGCTCTGGACCTGACGCTGCTCTACCTGCTCGCCGCCGTGGTGGGCGTGGTGTTGTGCCGCCAGTTCAAGCTGCCGCCCATTCTGGGTTACCTCGCGGTGGGTGTGGTGATCGGACCCAACACACTGGCGCTGGCGCAGAACTCGAGCGGCGTGCGTTACCTCGCCGAGTTCGGCGTGGTGTTCCTGATGTTTGTCATCGGGCTGGAGTTCAGCCTGCCCAAGCTGCGCACCATGAAGCGCCACGTGTTTGGTCTGGGCCTGTCGCAGGTGGCGCTGACGCTGATGCTGACCTCGGCCGGCTCGTTGGCCCTGGCCTGGCTGCTGCCGCGCTGGTGGCAGATGGAGTGGCGCACCGCGCTGGCGCTGGGCGGGGTGATGGCCATGAGCAGCACCGCCATCGTCATCAAGCTGGTGGCCGAGCGCCTGGAGCTGGAGAGCGAGCACGGCAAGCGGGTGGTGGGCATCCTGCTGTTCCAGGATCTGGCCGTGGTGCCGCTGCTGGTGCTGATTCCGGCCCTGGGCGCCGAGCCCGAGCAACTGCTGGCCTCGCTGGGCGTGGCCGTGCTCAAGGCCACGGTGCTGCTGGGCGTGCTGCTCACCGGCGGGCAGAAGGTCATGCGCTGGTGGCTGACCTTGGTGGCGCGCCGCAAGAGCGACGAGCTGTTCATGCTCAACCTGCTGCTCATCACCCTGGGCCTGGCCTGGATGACCGAGCACGCCGGGCTGTCGCTGGCCCTGGGCGCCTTCGTGGCCGGCATGCTGATCTCGGAGACCGAATACAAACACCAGGTGGAAACCGACATCCGGCCCTTCCACGACGTGTTGCTGGGCCTGTTCTTCATCACCATCGGCATGATGCTGGACTGGCGCATCCTGGTCGAGCGCTGGCCGATGGTGCTGCTGCTGCTGACCCTGTCCATCGGCTTCAAGCTGGTCATGATCACCGGGCTGGCGCGCCTGTTTGGCGCCACGGCGGGGGTGGCGTTGCGGGTGGGCCTGTACCTGGCCCAGGCGGGCGAATTCGGCCTCGTGCTGCTGGCGCTGGCCGGGCAGCACCAACTGGTGCCGCCGCAGTTGTTCAACCCCATCCTGGCGTCCATGGTCCTGTCCATGCTGGCCACGCCCTTCATCATCATCCACGCCAACACCATCGTCACCCGGCTGGTGGGCAGCGACTGGCTGATGCAGTCGGTGCAGATGACCAGCATCGCGCGGCGCTCCATCAGTGCCGACAAACACGTCATCATCTGCGGCTATGGCCGCTGCGGGCAGAACCTGGCCCGCATGCTCGA
Source organism: Hydrogenophaga sp. OTU3427 (assembly GCF_038440225.1). NCBI lineage: Bacteria > Pseudomonadati > Pseudomonadota > Betaproteobacteria > Burkholderiales > Comamonadaceae > Hydrogenophaga > Hydrogenophaga sp. OTU3427. The sequence continues at coordinate 11,002 of NZ_JASATI010000023.1, forward strand.
AGGCGAAGGCATCCCCTACATGGCGCTGGACCTGGACCCCGACCGCGTGCGCCAGGCCGCCGCCGCCGGCCAGAGCGTGGTCTTCGGCGACGCCTCGCGCCTGCAGGCCCTGATGGCCGCCGGCTTGCACCGCGCCAGTGCTGTTGTGGTGACCTACCTGGACATTCCCAGCGCCCTGAAGGTGCTGGCCAACGCCCGCGAACACGCGCCGCGCGTGCCGGTGGTGGTGCGCACGGTGGACGACCGCGAGCTGGACAAGCTGCGCGAGGCCGGCGCCACCGAGGTGGTGCCTGAGGCCATCGAGGCCAGCCTGATGCTGGCCAGCCACGCGCTGGCGCTGGTGGGCGTGCCCATGCGACGGGTGATCCGGCTGGTGCGGGACCAGCGCGACGCCCGCTATGGCCTGTTGCGTGGCTACTTCCACGGCGCTGGCGACGGGGGCATCGACGATGCCGACCAGGAGCGCCTGACCACCCTGTCACTGCCACCGGCCAGCCGCTTGAAGGGCACCGCGGTGGGTGACCTGAGATTGCGCGCCATCGGTGTGCAGCTGATCAGCCTGCGCCGCGCCAATGGCAAACCGGCGGCGCTGGATGACACGCTGATGCTGGAGGGCGGCGACACCCTGGTGCTGTCGGGCACGCCCACCGCGCTGGCGCTGGCCGAAGCGCAGTTGCTGGGAGGATAAAACCCGACTGTCAGGTTGGAAATTGAACTGGTTGGTTTTTTGTTTGCATGCTTGCGGTTAACCTGCGCGCCTGTGCTGAACTCCAAACCCCCATTTCCAGGAGATTTCCCCGCCATGGACAGACGCCATTTCCTCGGAGCCGGCATCGCCGGTGCCTCCGCCCTGACGTTTTCTTCCGTCTGGTCGCAAGCCTCGCCCAACTTCGGTGTGCCCAGCCTGCCGGCACCGGGTTTCAAGCGCATGAAGCTCGGGGCGATGGAGGTCATCGCGCTCAACGACGGCGCCACCCGCCGTCCGTTGGGCGAGGAGTTCGTGCGCAACGCGCCGCTGGAGCAGGTCAAGTCGCTGCTGGCCTCGCAGAACCTGCCCACCGATTACGTGGACATTCCCTACACGCCGTACCTGGTGCTCAGTGGCAACACCCGGTTCCTGATCGACACCGGCTTTGCCGACAACGGCCCGCCGACCACCGGCAAGGTGGCCGGGCATCTGGCGGCCCTGGGACTCAAGCCCGAGGACATCGACCACGTCATCATCAGCCACTACCACGGCGACCACATCAATGGCCTGCGCAAGAAGAACGGTTCGCTGACCTATCCCAAGGCCAAGGTGCATGTGCCGGCGCCCGAGCATGCCTTCTGGTTCGATGACGCCAAGATGAACGCCGCGCCGCCGGCCTTGAAGGGGGCGTTCGAGAACGCACGCCGCGTCATCGGCGCCATCCCCGCCGAACAGCTGCTGCGCTTTGAGCCCGGGGCCGAACTGGCGCCTGGCATCCGCGCCGAAGCCGCCTTTGGCCACACGCCCGGCATGAACCTGTTCACCCTCAGTTCAGAAGGCCAGCGCTTCGTCTATGTGGCCGATGTCACCAACATCCCGTCGCTGTTTGCGCGCAGCCCCGACTGGGCGGTGTCGTTCGACATGGACCCGGAGATGGCCCGCCAGACGCGCCGCCGCGTGTTCGACATGTTGATCAAGGACAACACAACCGTGGGCGGATTCCACTTCCCCTTCCCGGCCATTGGCACCATGCAGGCCGCCGGCAGCGGCTACGCGTTCCAGCCGCTGGCCTGAACCCCGCACCCGCACCCGCCGACCGCCGGGTCGGTGGGGCGGCGGGTGGGCGTCCGGGCCGATAATGGCGGCCCACCCTGCCTGCCTTGCTGCCTTGCGCCATGGACACCTCCGCCTACCTCAAGTCCCACATCCGCACCGTGCCCGACTGGCCGGCCCCGGGCGTCCAGTTCCGCGACATCACGCCGCTGCTGCAGGACCCCAAGGTGTTCCGGGTGCTGATCGACACCTTTGTCCACCGCTACATGGACCGCGCTCTGCGCCCCGACGTGGTGGCCGGGCTGGACGCGCGCGGCTTCATCATCGGCTCCGTGCTGGCCTATGAGCTCGGGGTCGGCTTTGTGCCCATCCGCAAGAAGGGCAAGCTGCCCTTCACCACGGTGGAGGAAACCTACGAGCTGGAGTACGGCAGCGCCACGGTGGAGCTGCACACCGACGCCGTCCAGACCGGTGACCGGGTGGTGCTGATCGACGACCTGATCGCCACCGGCGGCACCATGATGGCCGGCAAGAAACTGCTGGAGAAACTGGGCGCCAAGGTCATCGAAGGCGCCGCCATCGTCGACCTGCCCGAGCTGGGCGGCTCGCAGCGCCTGCGCGACGGCGGCCTGGCGCTGTTCACCCTGCTCGATTTTTCCGGGCATTGAGAACGTGTTGGCGATCTGCAAGGGGACCTCTTGCAGATCGCCAACACGTTCTGAGGCCGTCCGGTGCGGGCCTTCAGCTCAGCTTGCCGTACTGTGTTTCGCTGAGCGAGCCGAACTCGGTGCCCGGCTTGTCGTCGGTGTTGATGGTCGGCTCGAAGTCAGGCATGTCCTGCGGCGACAGCGGCGGGGGCTTGCGGGTCGCGCGGCTGCCGCCGCCGGCCTCGCGCAGGGCGGCCTGAAAGGCCTGGATCTCGTCTTCAGACACATCGTGGTCGGTCGCAGGGGGTGGCGTGGCGGCGGCCTTCGGGGCCACGGGGGGCGTGCGCGCAGGCGCGGGATTGACCGGGGTTGCCGCCTGCACCGCCGCGGCCGGCGCTGTGGTCACGTGGCCGCGCCAGTAGACCGCCTTCACCTTGAAGCCCAAGCGACGCTCTTCCATCAGGTGCTGCAGGCCGGCTTCGTAGCTCTTCTCGAAGCTGGGTTCTGCCGTGGGCGCACTGGCCTGCCAGTCCACCATGACGATGAACTGCTCGCCTGCCGGGTCCAGCGTCAGCACCTTGAACTTGTAGTGGCTGCTGAGCACGCCCAGGCGGATCATGTTCTCGCGCACCAGGGCGAACAGCTGCTCGCGCCGGGTGCTGCGCTGCTGGCGCAGGCCGCTGGAGCCGGCGTGGCTGGCATGGGCCTTGGCGGTCGAGGGCGACGCAGCATGGGTCTCGCTGCCACGCAGCCAGCGCCAGAGGCGGTCGAGGGCGGGGGTGTGGGCCATCGCCCGAGTATCACAAAAGCCGCGCCCCGGCGCCAGACCCGGCTGTCCGCCCCGCCCAGGGGGCTGCCGTTATGCTTGGCGCCGACATGTCAGTTTCCCTCGCCCCATCCCCCCTTCGCCGCCTCGGCGCCCGGCTGTTCGGCCCCTGGGTGTTCCAGGTGTCCGGGCCCAGCCTGCGGGCCGATGCGCTGGCCGGGCTGCTGGGCACGGTGCTGGCCCTGCCCCAGGGCATCGCCTTCGCCGCGCTGGCCGGCCTGCCCATCGAAATGGGCATTTATTCGGCCATCGTGCCCACCCTGGTCGCGGCCCTGTTCGGTTCCAGCTGGCATGTGGTCTCCGGCCCCACCAACGCCTTGTCGCTGGCCCTGCTGAGCATGCTGGCGCCACTGGCGGCCACCGGCAGCGCCGCCTATGTGCAGCTGGCCCTGGCCATCACCCTGCTCGTGGGGCTGATGCAGTGGCTGATCGGCGCCCTGCGCCTGGGGGCGCTGGCCAACTTCATTTCGCCCACCGCGCTGTTCGGCTTCACCGCTGGCGCCGCGCTGCTGATCGCGGTCTATGCCCTGGTCGATGTGCTGGGCCTGCAGGCCCATGGCGTGCGCGGCGCGCCGGCCGTGCTGGCCCACCTGGCCGGCCAGTGGCAACTGGTCACGTGGCAGGCGCCCGCGGTCGCGGGGCTCACCCTGGTGGTGGCCTGGGGGCTGCGCTGGCGCTGGCCACGTTCGCCACACCTGTTGCTGGGGCTGGTGGCCGGCACCGTCCTGGCCGTGGTGCTGCAGCGCGGCGGCTGGCAGGGTGAGGCCCTGCGCCAGGTGGGGGCCATGCCCTCGCCCTGGCCACAGCCCAGCCTGCCGCGCCTGGAGTGGGCGCGCCTGCCGGAGCTGCTGAGCATGGCCTTCGCCATGACCATCGTGGCCCTGGGGCAGACCATCTCCATCGCCAAGGCGGTGGCGGCGCGCAGCGGCCAGCGCATCGATGCCAACCGCGAGTTCATGGGCCAGGGCCTGGCCAACGTTGCCGGGGCCTTCTTCTCGTGCTACGTGTCCTGCGGCTCGCTCAACCGCTCGGTGCCCAACCTGCAGGCCGGCGCCCGCACGCCGCTGGCGGCGGTGCTGGCGGCCCTGTTCATGCTGGTGCTGGTCGGTGCGGTGTCTGGCTGGCTGGCGCAGATCCCCATGGCCGCCATTGCCGCCCTGCTGTTGCTGGTGGCCTGGAGCCTGTTCGATCTGCGGCGCTGGCGCGAGCTGTGGCGGGTGAGCCGGCGCGACTTCTGGATCGCGGCCGCGACCTTGCTGGCCACCGTCACGCTGCGGCTGGAAATGGCCATCGTGCTGGGCACCTTGTTGTCGTTGACGGTGTTCCTGCACCGCACCTCGCGCCCGGCGATGCGCAGCATGGGCTTCGACAGCCCGCCGGACCGCCCGGCCGCGAACCGGCCTTTCGTAGTGCTGGGCAACACACCCGGCGCCTTGCCCGAATGCCCGCAGCTCAAGCTGCTGCGCATGGAGGGTGAGGTCTACTTTGGCGCGGTGCAACACGTGGCCGACACCCTGCACGCCCAGCGCGAGGCGCCCGGGGCGCAACGCCACCTGCTGGTCATGGGCAAGAGCATGAACTTCATCGACCTGGCCGGCGCCGAACTCTGGGCCGACGAACTCAGGGCGCGCCGGGCCATGGGCGGCGACCTGTACTTCCACCGCCCGCGCCCCGAGGTCATCGAGATCTGGCAGCGCACCGGCTTTGACCGGTGGCTGGGCGCCGATCACCTGTTCCCCGACAAGGCCACCGCGATTGCGTCCATCGTGCCGCGCCTGGACAGTGACATTTGTGGCAGATGCCGCGCCAGAATTTTCAAAGAATGTGAAACTAGGCCAAAGCTGGCCGACAATGTTGATCAGCCTTGACAGAATTCCGGGCTTGCGCGAGGCTCAAAGTCCGGACGCGGGTGCCGATACTTCATAACAGTTCACAGTCTCAGACGAGGAGTTTGCATGAATACACAAATACAGGGAATGGGCGCGGCCGGCATGCGCGGGCGCGCCGGGGCCGAACAGGGTGGCGGCTCGAAAGCGACCTCGGAGTACCTGACCTTTCGCCTGGGCGCCGAGGAGTACGGCATCGATATCCTGCGTGTGCAGGAGATCCGCTCGTACGAGGAGCCCACGCGCATCGCGAACTCGCCGAATTTCATCAAGGGGGTGGTCAACCTGCGCGGCGTGATCGTGCCGGTGGTGGACCTGCGCATCAAACTGGGTTGCGAGTCGGTCGAATACAACGGTTTCACCGTCGTCATCGTGCTCAACGTCAAGGGCCGCGTGGTCGGTGCCGTCGTCGATTCGGTGTCCGACGTGCTGGAACTGGCCAAGGACCAGATCAACCAGGCGCCCGAGATGAGCACTACGGTGGACACCACCTTCATCACCGGCATCGCCAGCGTGGGCGAACGCATGCTGATCCTCATGGACATCGAGTCGCTGATGAGCAGCGCCGACATGGGCCTGATCGACGCCACGGTGGCTTGAGCGGGGCGCTTGGCGCGGGTGACGGATGCGGGCCAGCGGCGAGCCGGCCGATGGCATCTGCCCGCTCGGACAGTCCACCCGGCGCATGGAGCGCTGCCTGAGGTGGCGTGAGCGTGCACAACGGAGACAAGAAAAATGGGTTTGACGACTTTGATGCGCCGGTTCTCGATCCGACTGCGCATGATCGGTGCCATCGGTGTGGTGCTGTGCCTGCTGATCATGGTGGGTGGTGCCGGCCTGTGGGGCATGCAGCGGCTCAATGCGCTCAATGAGGAATTCGCCGAACACGTGTTCGCCGAGACCGTTGCGCTGACACAGATGCACGTGGCCCTGGGGCAGTTGCGCCGCTACGAGCGCGACATGATCGTCAACTACGAAAAGCCCGAACAGGTGCGGCTGGCCAAGGCGGCCTGGGACACGGCGCGGCAAAAGCTCGACGTCCAGCTCAAGGCCATGCTGGCCGGCGAGGAAGACGAGGACAACGCGCTGCTGCGCGAGATGGCCGGCCTGCTGGAGCGCTACTACAAGGCGGTGGACCCGGTGGCCCGTTCGCTGGCCAATGGCGACTACGACTCGGCCACGGTGGCCAACACGGTGCTGCGTGCCGCCCATGGCGCCTTCGAGCAGGTGGACAAGCTGATGGCGCAACTCGAGAAGGTGCTCGATGGCGAGGCCGCTGGCGTGCGCAGCCACAGCGAATCGGCCAGCCGGCAGACCCTGCTGGTCTTTGGGGTGGCGCTGGCCGTGGCGGCGCTGGTCGTGGTGCCCACCACCCTGGCCAACATGCACAGCATCTGCAAGCCGCTGGAGCAGGCCCAGCGTTTTGCCCAGGCCGTGTCGGCGGGCGACCTGACGCAGGACGCCGACCGCGCCGGGCAGGATGAACTGGCCGCGCTGCTGGGGGCGCTGGCCGACATGCAGGGTTCGATCGCCCGCATCGTGGGCGAGGTGCGCCACGCCACCGACAGCCTGGGCACGGCCAGCGCCGAAATCGCCAGCGGCAACCAGGACCTGAGCCTGCGCACCGAACAGGCCGCCAGCAGCCTGGAGGAGACCGCCTCCAGCATGGAGCAGCTCACCTCCAGCGTGCAGCAGTCGGCCGAGGCGGCACGTCAGGCCAGCGACATGGCCACCAACAATGCCGGCGTGGCCGAGCAGGGCGGGCAGGCCGTGGGCCAGGTCGTCTCCACCATGCAGGAGATCCATGACAGCAGCCGCAGGATCAACGACATCATCGGCACCATCGACGGCATCGCGTTCCAGACCAACATCCTGGCGCTCAATGCGGCGGTGGAAGCCGCCCGCGCTGGCGAGCAGGGGCGGGGCTTCGCGGTGGTGGCGGGCGAGGTGCGCACGCTGGCGCAGCGCAGCGCGCAGGCGGCCAAGGAGATCAAGGAGCTGATTGGCAACAGCGTGGACAAGGTCGAGACCGGGACCGCGCAGGTGCACCGCGCCGGCCAGACCATCGGCGACATCGTGGCCAACGCGCAGAAGATCTCCAGCTTCATCGGCGCCATCACGGCATCGGCCAACGAGCAGTCCGAGGGCATCGCCCAGGTCAACGCCGCCATCGCCCAGCTCGACCAAGGCACGCAGCAGAACGCGGCCCTGGTGGAGCAGAGCGCGGCGGCGGCCGACAGCCTGCGCGAGCAGGCCCAGCGCCTGAGCGAAGTGGTGGCGGTGTTCCGCCTGCGGGCCTGAGCCCGCCGCGACGGGGCACACCACCATCGACGCCACGGCGCAACCGCAGCAGAAGAGACAACGAGGGAAACACCATGAAACTCACCAACATGAAGATCGCGACACGTCTGGCGCTGGGTTTCGGCCTGGTCATGCTGCTCACGGCGGTGTTGGTCGTGCTGGGACTGACCAGCATGGAGACGACCAAGACGCAATTCGCCGAAGCGAACGAGCGCGCGCGCCGCGTCGGCCTGGTCGACGAATGGGTGGCGAGCACCCGCCTCAACATCAACCGCGTGATGGCGCTGGCCAAATCGCGCAACGACCCGGCCGTCGAAGCCCATTTCGCGCCGCTGATCACCCAGACCACGCAGCGCATCAACGAGCTGCAGAAGGATCTGGAGGCCTCCATCACGTCGACCGAGGGCAAAGCCTTGCTGGCCGACATCGGCAAGCGCCGCGCCGAGTACATCGCCGTGCGCAACGACTTCTTCAAGGCGCTCAAGGCGGGCGACCAGGGCGGTGCCGATGTCCTGCTGACGGGCAAGCTGTTGCCGGCGGCCGACGCCTACCTGAGCACCATGCTCAGCCTGCTGCAGCTGCAGGAGAAGTTCAGCGTCGAATTCGGCGACCGGGTCAATGCGGGCCTGACCTCGTTCGAGATCTATCTGAGCGTGACGGCCTTGCTGGCCCTGATCGTGGGGCTGTTCGCTGCCTACCGGATCACCCGCAGCGTGACCGAGCCGGTGTCGCGCGCGGTGGGCGTGGCGCGCCAGATCGCGGGGGGCGACCTGATGGTCACCGTCAGCACCGACCGCCGGGACGAGCTGGGCGACATGCTCCGTGCGCTGGGTGAGATGCGCGACGCCCTGGTGCGTTCGGTTTCGCAGATCCGCCAGAGCGCCGACAGCATTGGAACGGCCAGCGCCGAGATCGCCAGCGGCAACCAGGACCTGAGCGCCCGCACCGAGCAGGCCGCCAGCAACCTCGAGGAAACCGCCAGCAGCATGGAGGAGCTGACCGCCACCGTGCGCCAGAGCGCCGATGCCGCGCGCCAGGCCAACCAGCTGGCCAGTAACGCCGCCCAGGTGGCACAAAAGGGCGGCGCGGTGGTGGGCCAGGTGGTCACCACCATGGACGACATCTCCGGCAGCAGCAAGAAGATCGCCGACATCATTGGCGTGATCGACGGCATCGCCTTCCAGACCAACATCCTGGCACTGAACGCGGCGGTGGAGGCCGCGCGCGCGGGTGAGCAGGGCCGGGGCTTCGCGGTGGTGGCGGGCGAGGTGCGCAACCTGGCGCAGCGCAGCGCACAGGCGGCCAAGGAGATCAAGGACCTGATCGGCACCAGCGTGCAGAAAGTGGGCGAGGGCAGCGCGCTGGTGCAGACCGCCGGTGCCACCATGCAGGAGATCGTGCAGAGCGTGCAGCGGGTCAGCGACATCATCAGCGAGATCACCGCCGCGTCCAGCGAACAGAGCGACGGCATCGGGCAGGTCAACGTGGCCGTCAACCAGCTCGACCAGATGACGCAGCAAAACGCCGCCCTGGTGGAGGAAAGCACGGCCGCCGCCGAAAGCCTGCGCGAGCAGGCCCAGCGTCTGACCGAGGTGGTGTCCATGTTCAAGCTGGGCGACCGCGCCGCGGCCCCGGCGGCGCCCCTGCGGACGGCGCCCAAACCCCGTCCGCCCGCCCCCGCGCCGGCAGCGGCGCCTCGCAAGCCGGTGGCCCCGGCCGGCCAGAAACTGCCGCAACCCAAGGCCGCCGCGCCGGCCAAGGCCCTGGGCGGTGCGGCGCCCGCACCCCGGCCGCCCGCCGACAAGGCCGCCCCGCTGCTGACCCAGCAGGCGGCGGTGCGCGCCGCGCCCAAGCCGGCGGACGACGGCGAGTGGGAAACCTTCTAGGCCATTGACCGGCGGGGACACGGCATGGGCGCTGGTGCAACACAAGGCTGGGAGACCGACGCGGACGCGGGCCTGACCTGGCGGGCGCGGCCCCGATGAAGGCACTCCCCGTGTCCTGGGAGGTCGGTGCGGGTGAGGCGGGTCGGGGCGCGTCCTCGGCCAGCACGGCCATGCAGCGGCGTTTTTTTGCCTGGATGGAGCACAGCCTGGACCTCCTGGGCGACCTGGTCCTGATCACCGAGGTGGCACCCGAGGGGCAGCCCAACCGCATCGTCTTCGCCAACCGGGCGATGCTGCGCCACACCGGCTACCGGCGCGATGAAATGGTGGGACAGCTGTCCACCATCCTGCACGGGCCGGCCACCGATCCGGCACTCGTCCAGCGCCTGCGCGAGCAACTGGCCCGCCGGCAGGCCGTGCGGATGGAAATCGTCTACCACCGCCGGGATGGCAGCCCCTATTGGGCCGACCTGGAGATCGTGCCGGTCCGGGGTGCCGACGGCGAGGTGAGCCATTTCCTGTCGGTGCAACGCGACATCACCGACCGGATCGAAATCGACAGCGCGTTGCGCGACAGCGAAGAACGCTACCGCAGCCTGACCGAGCTGTCATCGGACTGGTTCTGGGAAATGGATCCGAACTTCCGCTTCACCCATTTCGACGGCAACGTGCCGAGCCGTTTTGTCCACCGGGACAGCGTGGGTCGAAGTCCCTGGGATGTGCCCGCGCTCAACATGAGCGAGGTCGACTGGGCCGCGCACCGCGCCCTGCTGCAGGCGCACCGGCCGTTTCGCCACCTGGAGGTGCACCGTCCCATGCCCGGGGGCGGCGCCATGTGGCTGGAGATATCGGGCGAGCCCATGTTCGATGCCAACGGCGGTTTTCGGGGCTACCGTGGCGTGGGCCGCGACATCACCGGTCGCAAACAGGCCGAGCAGGCCTTGAAGGCGGCCAACGACCTGTTGCAGGTGGTGCTTGAAAACAACCGCTTCGGTGTGGCCCAGGTCGATCCGGCCGGGCACGTGCGCTACCACAACCGCCGCTACCTGGAACTGCTGGACCTGCCCGAGTCGCTGTTGGCCAACGCGCCGAAGGCACTGGACGTGCGGGCCTTCCAGGAGCAGCGTGGCGATGTCGGCCCGCTCGATGACGGCCCCGATCTGGTCATGCGCGACCTGGCGCACCACCACCGGACGGCCTTGCGCGAGCATGTGTTCGTGCGGCGCGGGACCGCCGGGCGCACGCTGGAAATCAGCACCCGCGTGCTCGACGATGGCAGCTGGGTGCGCACCTACGCGGACCTCACCGACCACGTGAGGGCGCAGGAAGCCGTGCGTCTCAGCGAGGAGCGCTTCCGCAGCCTGACCGAGCTGTCGTCCGACTGGTACTGGGAGCAGGACGAACATTTCCGCTACACCCGCATGGAAGGCCATGGCATCACCGACACGCCACTGGCCGAGATCTTCCTGGGCAAGTGCCGCTGGGAGCTGCCGGCCCTGAACATGGGCGAGGCCGACTGGGCCGCGCACCGCGCCCTGCTGCAGGCGCACCAGGGCTTCCGGCGGCTGGAGATACAGCGCCGCGATGGCAACGGGCGCGAGTTCTGGGTGGCCATCAGCGGCCTGCCCTTCTTCGACGCGCAGGGGGCGTTCCGTGGCTACCGGGGCGTGGGGCGCAACATCACCCACCGCAAGCAGGCCGAGCGCGACACATTGGACCGGCTGGCCTTCAGCCAGCGCCTGACGGACAACGTGCCCGGCATGGTGTTCCAGATGCGGCGTGCGGCCGACGGCCGCTTCACCTTCCCCTTTGTCAGCTCCGCCGTGCGCGAGCTGTTCGAGATCGAGCCCACCGACACCGAGCAGGCGGCCGGCCCCTTCTTTTCACGCGTCCACACCGACGACCGCCAGCGCATGATCGAGCGGGCTGCCCAGTCCGCCCGCGAGCTGACCGCGTGGGAGATGGACTACCGGGTGTGCCTGCCTGGCGCCGGCCTGCGCTGGCACAGCACCCGCGCGCGGCCGGAGCTGCAGCCCGATGGCGCGGTGGTCTGGTACGGCTTCACCAGCGACGTCACCGAGCGGGTGCAGGTGGACCAGCAGTTGCGCGAGGCCAACGTGTTGCTGGCGGGGCGCACCGATCTGCTGGAGGTCACGCTGGGCAGCCTGAGCCAGGGCGTGGTGATGTACGACGTGTTGGGCCGCGCGGTGTTCCACAACCAGCGTTTTCTCGACCTCATGGGCCTGCCCGCCTCGCTGATGGCGCACAAGCCCACGCTCAACGAGATCGTCGATCATCAGTACCAGCTCGGTGCCTTCCCCAAGGGCATGTCGCGCCAGGACGTCTCCCGTGTGTACGGCCACGTCACCGGCGAGCAGCTGGTCGCGCCCGGACAGTACCTGCGCGAAGGGCCGGAGGGCCAGGTGTTCGAGATCAAGACCAGCGCCCTGCCGTCCGGGGGCTGGGTGCGGACCTACGCGGACGTGACCGACTACGTGGAGGCGCAGCGCGCGCTCAAGCGCGGCGAGGAGCGCCTGCAGCTCATGCTGCAAGGCTCCAACGACGGCGCCTGGGACTGGAACCTGGAGACCGGCGAGGTCTACTTTTCACCGCGCTGGTGGGGCATGCTGGGCATGCGCAACCAGGAGCGTCCGCCCGGCAACGCGCTTTGGACCGAGTTCATCCATCCCCACGACGCCTTGCGGGTGGACACCGAGATCGCCGAGGCCCTGACCGAGGACCGCCGCAGCTTCGAGCTGGAGTTCCGCATGTTGCACCGCGACGGCAGCGTGCTCACCGTGCTGGACCGTGGCTTCATCGTGCGTGACGAGAACCAGCGCGCGATCCGCGTCTCCGGCACGCTCACCGACATCAGCGCGCGCAAGCGCCTGGAGCAGCGCCTGGAGCAGAGTGAGGCCAGTCTGAGCGCGTTTTTCGAAGCCATTCCCGACTGCGTCTGGTTCAAGGACACCGAAGGCCGCTACGTGTTGTGCAACCCCGGCAAGGCCCGGGTCTATGGCACCACCGTCGAATGGATGCTGGGCAAGACCGACTTCGAACTGGTGCCGGCCGAAGAGGCCAGGGCCTACCGCGAAACGGACTTGCGCGCCCTGCGGTCCACCGCGCCGCTGGTGTACGAGGAAAGCGACCAGGTGCTGGGCGCCAACCGCGTGTTCGAGGTCGTCAAGCGCGCGGTGCACGACCACAGTGGCCACCCCATGGGCGTGCTGGGCGTGGCGCGCGACATCACCGAGCGCAAGCAGGCCGAGGCGCAGATCGAGCGCCTGGCCTTCTACGATCCGCTGACCCACCTGTGCAACCGGCGCCTGTTCCAGGACCGGCTGGAACAGGCCCAGGCGAACAGCGTGCGCAGCGGCCAGTGGGCCGCGGTGTGTTTCATCGACCTCGACAACTTCAAGGACCTCAACGACACCCTGGGCCACGACACCGGCGACGAGCTGCTGCGCCAGGTGGGCGAGCGGCTGCAGCAGGTGGTGCGCGAACAGGACACCGTGGCCCGCCTGGGGGGCGACGAGTTCGTGGTCCTGTTCGAGCAACTGGGGATGGAGGCCGACGCCGCCGCGCTGTACGCCAACAACATCGGCCAGAAGATACTGAGCGTGCTCAACCAGCCCTACCGGCTGCTGGGCGCGCAGCACCACAACACGCCCAGCATCGGCCTGACCCTTTTCCGCGACCACAACGAGCGCATCGAGGACATCCTCAAGCGCGCCGACCTGGCCATGTACCAGTCCAAGTCGGCGGGCCGCAACACGGTGCGCTTCTTCGACCCCAACATGCAGGCCGTGGTGATGGCCCGCTCCGCGCTGGAGCGCGACCTGCGCCAGGCGGTGGCGGTGGGCGAGCTGGTGCTGTACTACCAGCCGGTGGTCGACGCCGAGCAGCGCGTCACCGGCTACGAGGCGCTGGTGCGCTGGCGCCATCCGGAGCGGGGCATGGTGTCGCCGGCCGAATTCATCCCGGTGGCCGAGCAGACCGGCCTGATCCTGCCCATTGGCCAGTGGGTGCTGGGTGCGGCCTGCGAACAGCTGGCCCGCTGGGCCGCCGACCCAACGCGCGCCCACCTGACGCTGGCGGTCAACCTCAGCGCGCGGCAGCTGCGGCACAACGACTTCGTGCCCGACCTGCTGGCGGTGATCGAGCGCAGCGGCGCGGTGGCCGGGCGGCTCAAGCTGGAGCTGACCGAAAGCCTGCTGCTGCACGACATCGAGGAGACCATCCTCAAGATGCAGCAGCTGGCCGACCGGGGCATCTGTTTCGCGCTCGACGATTTCGGCACCGGCTACTCGTCCCTGAGCTACCTCAAGCGCCTGCCGCTGTCGCAGCTCAAGATCGACCAGTCCTTCGTGCGCGACCTGCTGACCGACCCCAACGACGCGGCCATCGCGCGCACCATCCTGCAGCTGGCGCAAAGCCTGGACCTGGACGTGGTGGCCGAGGGCGTGGAGACCGAGGGCCAGCGCCAGGTGCTGCGGGACATGGGTTGCAAGGCCTTCCAGGGCTACCTGTTCGGGCGGCCCGCGCCTTTGGAATAATGGTTGGGTCCGGCCGCCATGGCCGATGTCAGGAGATGCCATGAACGCCCGCGTGCCCTTGTCCGCCACCGACACCGATGCCCTGCTGTCCCATGTCAGCGACAGCTGGTCGCAGCGCATCGTGCCCGAGCTCAAGTCCTACATCGAGATCCCGGCCAAGTCGCCGTCTTTCGACGCCGACTGGGCCGCACACGGCCACCTCGACCGGGTGCTGCAGCGCGCCGCCGACTGGGTGCTTGAGCAGAAGGTTGAAGGCCTGACGCTGGAAATCGTGCGCCTGAAGGACGCCCACGGCCGCGAACGCACGCCGGTGATGTTCTTCGAGCTGCCCGCCAGCGCTGGCAACGACGGCACGCCGGCGCCCAGCTCGGGCCAGTCGGTGCTGATGTACGGCCACCTGGACAAGCAGCCCGAATTCACCGGCTGGCGTTCTGACCTGGGCCCCTGGACGCCCAAGATCGACGACGGCAAGCTCTATGGCCGTGGCGGCGCCGACGACGGCTACGCGGTCTACGCCAGCATCGCGGCGGTGCAGGCCCTGAAGGCCCAGGGTGTGGCCCACCCGCGCATCGTCGGCCTGATCGAAACCTGCGAGGAAAGCGGCTCGCACGACCTGCTGCCCTATGTGGACGCGCTGCGCTCGCGGCTGGGCGATGTGGGCCTGGTGATCTGTCTGGACAGCGGCGCTGGCAATTACGACCAGCTCTGGCTGACCACCAGCCTGCGGGGCATGGCCAGCGGGGTGCTCAAGGTGCAGGTGCTGACCGAGGGCATCCACTCGGGCGACGCCTCGGGCCTGGTGCCGTCGAGTTTCCGCATCATGCGCCAGGTGCTGGATCGCCTGGAGGACAGCGCCACCGGCCGCCTGCTGCCCGAGATATTCCACTGCGAGATCCCGACCGAACGGGTGGACCAGGCGCGCGCCACGGCCGCCATCCTGGGCGACGAGGTCTACAAGCGTTTCCCCTGGGCCCACCACGACTGCGGCGGCAGCAGCGTCTTTGCCCTGCCCACCACCACCGACCCGGTGGAGGCCCTGCTCAACCGCACCTGGCGCCCGACGCTGTCGGTCACCGGGGCCGATGGCTTTCCCGAGCTCAAGAACGCCGGCAACGTGCTGAGGCCCTACACCGCCTTCAAGCTCAGCCTGCGCCTGCCGCCCCTGGTGGATGCGCCCACGGCGGTGCAGCAGCTCAAGGCCTTGCTGGAGGACAACGCGCCTTACCAGGCCAAGGTGACCTTCGAGACCGAGGGGGGCGCCACCGGGTGGAACGCGCCCAGCACCGCGCCCTGGTTCGACCAGGCCCTGCGCGATGCCTCGCAGGCCAGCTACGGCGCCGGCTACGGCACCATCGGCCAGGGTGGCACCATCCCGCTGATGAACATGCTGAGCCAGGGTTTCCCCACCGCGCAGATGATGGTCTGCGGCGTGCTGGGCCCCAAGAGCAACGCCCACGGACCCAACGAGTTCCTGCACCTGGACTACGCGCGCCGCCTGACCTCGGCCGTGGCCCAGGTGATCGCGCGCATGCCTTGAAATGGGCACCCCCTGCGCCGCCTGCGGCGTGCCTTGCAGGCCGCGTCACCGCCAGAGTCGGTGCCTCTTCGGGCTGTCCAAGCCTGCGCAGGCAGGCTTGGAGCCGCAGCCCTCAGCCCCCCAGGGGGCGATGCCAGCCGACTGGCAGAGCCAGATCGGCGGCATCCCCGGCTGGGCTGCCTCATGCGGGGCGGGTGGCACGCTGGCGGCGCTGTCTGCCGCATGACCAGCACTTCCCAGGCCCCCTTCACCCTGCGTGACGGCGAGAACCTCGCGGTCTACGACTGGCCGCTGCACCCGGCGCAGCGCCCGCGCGCGGTGGTGCTGATCGTGCACGGCATCGGTGAACACGCCTGGCGCTACGACCATGTGGCGCGCCGGCTCAACGCCTGGGGCTTCCAGGTGCGCTCCTACGATCAGCGTGGCCATGGCGAGTCCGGTGGCGCGCGTGGCGTGCTGCCGACCGACCACGCCCTGCTGGTCGACCTGGCGGAGGTGCTGGACGACACCCGCGAGACCTGCTGCAACCCCCGCGCCTGCCCCCTGGTGCTGCTGGGCCACAGCATGGGCGGTCTGGTGGCCGCGCGTTTTGTGGCCGAACGCCTGCGCCCCATTGAAGGGCTGGTGTTGTCCTCGCCCGCGCTGGACCCCGGCCTGCGGCGTTGGCAGAAAGCCCTGATCGGACTGCTCTACCGGCTGGCCCCCAACCTGACGCTGCGCAACGGGCTGGACGCCAGCCGGTTGTCGCACGACCCCGAGGTGGTGCGGCGCTACCGGGCCGACCGGCGCAACCACGACCGCATCAGCGCCCGCCTGGCCCGCTTCATCGAACGCGAAAGCGCCCGCACGCTGGCTGCGGCGCCGCGCTGGACCACCCCGACGCTGCTGCTCTACGCTGGTGCCGACGCGCTGGTGAACCCGGCCGGCAGCCGGGCTTTTGCGGTCGCCGCGCCGGCCGAATGGCTCAGCAGCCGCTGCTTCGAGGGCCTTTACCACGAGCTGTTCAACGAGCTGGACGCCGCGCCGGTGTTCGATACCCTGGAGCACTGGCTGGACCAGTGTTTTTGAGCCATGCACAATGGACGTATGGGTGTACGTTGGCATGGTGTATGGATGGGCTGTCTGTTCGCGCTGGCGGTGGGTCGCGGCGCGTGGGCGGCGGGGGTCGGCACGCCGGCGGAGCCGCTGCGCCTGCTCTACCAGGAGCGCCCGCCCTACACCGCGCTGCGCCCCGACGGCACGGTGGAGGGGCTGCTGGCCACGCCACTGAACCAGGCGTTGCAAAGGGCCGGTGTGGCCCACCGTTGGGAGATCATGCCCAGCCAGCGCCACATGCTGCTGGTGCAGACCGGCGATGCGCCGGTGTGTGGCGTCGGCTGGTTCCGCAACCCCGAGCGCGAGGCCTTGGGCCGTTTTTCGCGGCCCATCTACCGCGACCTGCCCATGGCCGGACTGGTGCGCGCGGAGGTCGAGCTCGCCGATGGCGCGTCCATGGCCAAGACCCTGGAGGCGCGGCGCCTCACGCTCCTGACCAAGGAAGGGTTTTCCTACGGTGCCCAGATCGACCGCTGGCTGCAGACGCTGCCGGTCAAGCGGGTGAGCACCGGCAACGAGCCCCCGCAACTGGTGCGCATGTTGCTGGCCCAGCGCGCCGAATGGATGATCGTCGCGCCCGAGGAAGGCCAGCTGCTGATGGCGCAACACCCGCCCGGCTCGTTGCGCCTGGTCCAGTTTGCCGATGTCGGCCCGGGCCTGGAGCGCCACCTGTACTGCAACCACAGTGTGCCCGCCGAGCTGCTGCGCCGTGTCGATGAGGCGCTGCCCCGGCCGTCGCCGGCGCGCTGACAATGGCCGGACACCCCGCCGATGAAGCGCTGCAGGAGGCCGCAGTGCCCGCGTCAGAGGGGCGCTGGGGGCGCCTGACGCGGTGGTTGGCCCACTGGTGGGCCGGACTGAGCCTGCGGGCCAGCCTCTTGTGGGTGCTCAGCCTGACCTTGATCGCGCCGGCCGCGCTGTTGCTGGTGGTGGGGCAACGCATCGCTGAAAGCCAGCACCAGTCCCTGGTGGCCGAATCCATGCAGGCCATCATGGTCGTGGGAGCCGCTTCGCTGGTCGACCCGATGTGGGCCATCGACACGCCCGCGATCGAGGCCGTGGGGCGCCGCTTGCTCGACAACCCGTCGGTGCTGGGCGTGCAGGTGCAGGAGCAGCGGCCCGACGGCCGACCCATCGAAATGGGTCGTCACCCGCGGTTCGAGTCGATGCTGCGGGGCGAAGAGGTGCCAGGCGTGGTGGAGCGGCGCGAGGAGATCTGGCGCGAAGGCCTGCCCCTGGGCAGCTTGCGCGTCTGGTTTGACATCGACAACGAGCCGCCCGCGCTGCGCCAGGGCCGGTTGCAGCTGCTGGCCCTGGTCCTGCTGCAGATGCTGGGCAGCCTGCTGGTGCTGAGCATCTTCCTGACGCGCCGGGTGGCCCGGCCGGTGGAGCGGCTCAAGGCCCAGGCCAGCGCGCTGGCCGCGCGCGACACCCTCCAGCCCATGCCGCTGGAACGGCGGCGCCGCGACGAGCTGGGCCAGCTCGGCCGCCTGCTGCACGAGGTGCAGCAGCAGCTCAACGATGCCTTCGGTGCGCTGGAGGACAAGAACCGGCAGCTGCAGCACATGGCGCTCTACGATGCGCTGACTGGCCTGCCCAACCGCAACCTCTTCCGCGAACTGGTGGAGCACGAGATCGGCCGCGCCCAGCGCGAGCGGCGGCAGTTCGGCCTGCTGTTCATCGACCTCGACCGCTTCAAGACCATCAACGACGCGCTGGGCCATACGCTGGGGGACCAACTGCTGGTCGAGGTCGCCCACCGCCTGCGTGGCACGCTGCGCGAGGCCGACGTGGTGTGCCGCCTCAGCGGTGATGAATTCATGGTGATGGCGCGCGACGTGGCCGGTTGGGAAGAACTGGCCACGCTCAGCGAGCGCCTGCTGACGGCCCTGGCGCGCCCGGTCCAGCTCGGCGCCACGCCGACCCGGGTGTCCGGCAGCCTGGGCATCGCGGTGTTTCCCGACGACGCGGCCGATTTCGACAGCCTGGTCAAGCACGCCGACGTGGCCATGTACCAGGCCAAGTCCATGGGCCGCGCCCGCTACAGCTTCTTCCAGCCCGAGTTCAACACCCGCCGCCAGGCCAGCGTGCTGATCGAGCAGCAACTGGTGAACGCCATTGAACGGCACGAATTCGAGTTGCACTACCAGCCGCAGGTGCACGCCCAGACCGGGCGCATGGTGGGGTGCGAGGCGCTGCTGCGCTGGCACCACCCCGAGCGTGGTCTGGTGGCGCCGGGGGAGTTCATCACCATCGCCGAGGAGTCGGGGCTGATCGCCGAGATCGGCCTGTGGGTGCGGGGCGAGGCCTGTGCCCAGTTGGCGCGCTGGAAGGCCATGGGGCTGCGTCCCGGGGTGCTGGCGCTGAATGTGTCCGCGCTCGAATTCCGTGACCACCGCCTGGTCGACAGCTTGCGCGCGGCGCTGTCGGCGCACGGCGTGGCGCCGCAGGAGGTGGAAATCGAGCTGACCGAAAGCGCCCTGATGACGGACAGCGACACCTCGCTGCGCATCATCGAGCGCCTGCGCGAACTGGGCGTGAGGCTGGCCATCGACGACTTCGGCACCGGCTACTCCAGCCTGGGCTACCTCAAGCGGCTGCGGCCGCACCAACTCAAGATCGACCGCAGCTTCGTGCGCGACATCGGCACCGACGCCGACGACCGCGCCATCGTGCAGGGCGTCATCGGGCTGGCCCGCACCCTGGGCATGGAGGTCACGGCCGAAGGCGTGGAGGACGAGGTCCAGCGCGTGTTCCTGCGCGAACAGGGCTGCACCCACCTGCAGGGCTACGGCATCGCGCGCCCCATGGCCGCGGATGCCATGACCCGCTGGATGGGCGATCTGGCGCAGGTACCGTTGGCCTGATCGGCGCGGGACCGCGGCGGCAGCTCAGGCCGCCGGGCGCGGTGCCCGGCGGCGCACCGACGCCAGCCACAGCAGGGCGGCGCCGGTCAGCGCCACCGGCAGCAGCGAGCCCAGGTTGAGCCATTGCCAGCCCTGGGTCGTCACCAGCGCACCGGAGGCGAAGGCGGTGAAGGCCATGGTGGCGAAGACGCAGAAGTTGATGGCCGCCTGGGCGCGGTCCTTTTCCTCGGGCCGGTAGGCGGTCATGGCCAGCGTGGTGCTGCCGGTGAAGAGGAAGTTCCAGCCGACGCCGAGCAGGAACAGCGCGATCAGGAACTGGTGCAGGTCGACGCCCGACAGCGCCACCGCGATGCAGGCTCCGTTGAGCAGCACGCCCACGCCCATGATGGGCAGGGTGCCGAAACGCTTGATCAGGTGGCCGGTGAAGAAACCCGGCGCGAACATGCCGATCACGTGCCACTCCAGCACCAGGGCCGCGTCCTTGAAGGCGTAGCCACAGACCTGCATGGCCAGTGGCGTGGCCGCCATCAGCAGGTTCATCACGCCGTAGCCCAGGGCCGCGCCGGCGGCGGCGACGATGAAGGCCGGCTGGCGCATGATCTCGCCCAGCGGGCGCCCACCGGAGGCCCCCACCACCTTGGGCGGCACGGGCGGGAAACGCAGCACGGCCATCAGTCCCATGGACAGCAGGGCCACCAGCGCCAGCGACAGGTAGGCGCCGGCAAAGGGCACGGCCAGGGCGTCCTGGGTGCGGCTGGCCAGGTTGGGGCCCAGCACCGCGCCGATCAGGCCACCGGCCATCACCAGCGAGACGGCCTTCTCACGGAATGCCGGGGCCGCCAGTTCGGCGGCCGCAAAGCGGTAGAGCTGGCCGTTGGCGCTGTAGTAGCCGGCCAGCACGGTGCTGGCCACCAGCAGCCAGAACTGGGTGTGCATGACGGCCCAGGCGCACAGCAGGGCCGACACCAGCGCCACCAGCAGGCCGAGCTGGAACGAGACCTTGCGGCCCCAGCGCGACTGCGTCTTGGCCACCAGACCGGTGGACAGCGCGCCACCCACCACATAGCCCATGACCGGCAGCGTCGCCATCCAGCCCAGCGGCGCCAGCGCCAGCCCGACCAGACCATTGATGGCGATGAACACCACGTTGTTGGTCAGGAACAGGCCTTGTGCGGCGGCCAGCAGCCAGAGGTTCTTGTTCATAAGTCTTTGTTTATATCTCATGCGATCGCCGCCTTGTGTTTGGTCGCGATGCCCCCATGTGCAGCGATCCCTAGAATCGCCACATCTTTCGCCACCAAGGCCCACCCATGGTTCCGCACCTCGTCACCGCCCTGACCGGCCCCATCAACGAGCTGGAGCAGCGCATCCTCGAGTCCACCCCGGTGATCGAACGCTGGTTCCGGTTGGAGTGGATGGAGCACACGCCCCCCTTCTACAGCTCGGTCGATGTCCGCAACGCCGGCTTCAAGCTGGCCCCGGTCGACACCCGCCTGTTCCCAGGTGGCTGGAACCACCTGACCGCCGAGATGTTGCCACTGGCGGTGCAGGCCGCCATGGCCGCGATCGAGAAGATCTGCCCCGAGGCCAAGAACCTGCTGCTGGTGCCGGAAAACCGGCGCGACACCTTCTACCTGAGCAACCTGGCGCAGCTGCAGCGACTGTTCTACATGGCCGGGCTCAACGTCCGGCTGGGCTCCCTGTCCAACGACATCAAGGAGCCCACCACCATCGAGCTGCCCGGCGGCGAGAAGGTCACGCTGGAGCCGCTGATCCGCAGCAAGCGCCGCCTGGGACTGAAGAATTTCGATCCGTGCACCATCCTGCTCAACAACGACCTGCGCGCCGGCGTGCCTGGCATCCTGGAGGATTTGCACGAACAGTACCTGCTGCCGCCCCTGCACGCGGGCTGGGCCACCCGCCGGCGCAGCCACCACTTCAAGGCCTATGAAGAGGTGTCCAAGCGCTTCGGCAAGCTGCTGGGCATGGATCCCTGGCTGATCAACCCCATGTACAACCAGTGCGGCGAGGTCGACTTCGCCCAGGGCACCGGCATGGAGTGCCTGCGCAGCAACGTCGACGCGCTGCTGACCAAGATCAAGCGCAAGTACAAGGAATACGGCATCAACGAAAAGCCCTTCGTGGTGGTCAAGGCGGACAACAGCCACCAGGGCTTCGGCCTCATGACGGTGCGCGACGTCAAGGACCTCGACGCGCTGGCGCTCGCGACGCAGCAGAAACTGGCCGCCGCCGGCGGCGCCGCGCCCGCCAGCGACGTGATCATCCAGGAAGGCGTGCTGACCCACGAGCGCATCAACGACGCCGTGGCCGAGCCGGTGGTCTACATGATGGACCGCTATGTGGTCGGCGGTTTCTACCGGGTGCACGCCGAACGCGGCGACGGCGAGAGCCTCTGCGCCCCGGGCGCGCGTTTTGTGCCGCTGGCCTTCGAGAAAAGCGCCCACATGCCGCAGCCCGGCCAGAAGCCCGGCGCCAGCGCGCCCAACCGTTTCTACATGTATGGCGTCATCGGCCGTCTGGCCATGCTGGCGGCCAGCTACGAGCTGGAAGCCACAGACCCGGACGCGGAAACCTACGACTGACGGAGACGCCGCCGCCGCGGCTCGGTTGTTGCGGCGCAACATTGTTGACCCTTTTTCTGTGGTTTAGACGCCATACCCGGTTGGCAGGCCGGGGTGGGCGGGCGCAGAATCGGCCACCTTGTATCAACACGGCGCGCGGCACCGAGCCGACGCCGGTCATTTGTGTCAGCATCCAAATCGTCCCTGGGAGCGCTCACCGTTGGCGCCATCGGCGTGGTCTACGGCGATATCGGCACCAGCGTGCTCTACGCCGTCAAAGAGGTCTTCGGTTCGGGCCATGTGCCCTTCACCCACGAGAACGTCTACGGTGTCCTGTCCATCCTGTTCTGGACGCTGACCGTCATCGTTTCCCTCAAGTACGTGGTGCTGGTGCTGCGCGCCGACAACGCGGGCGAGGGCGGCCTGATCGCCATGCTGGCGCTGGCCTCGCAGGCGGTGAAGGACAAGCCCGAACTGCGCAAGGTGCTGCTGGTGATCGGCATCTTCGGTGCATCGCTGTTCTATGGCGACGGCGTCATCACGCCCGCGATCTCGGTGTTGTCGGCGGTGGAGGGCCTGGAGGTGGTCTCCCCCGCCTTCAAGCAGTACGTGATCCCGGTCACGCTGGTGGTGCTGTTCCTGCTCTTCGTGGTGCAAAAGCGCGGTACCGGCGGCATCGGCAAGCTGTTCGGCCCCATCATGTTGGTGTGGTTCGCGGCCATCGCGGCCCTGGGCGTGTCCCACATCGTTGGCCATCCCGAGATCCTGAGCGCGCTCAGCCCCCACCATGCGCTGCGCTTCATGTGGCAGCAGCCGGGCACCACGTTCATCATCCTGGGGGCGGTGGTCCTGTGTGTCACCGGCGGCGAGGCGCTCTACGCGGACATGGGCCACTTCGGCAAGAAGCCCATCCGGCTGGCCTGGTTCAGCGTCGTCATGCCCTGCCTGACGCTCAACTACTTCGGCCAGGGCGCCTTGCTGCTCGAAGACCCCGAGGCGGTCAAGAACCCCTTCTTCAACCTCGCGCCCGAGTGGGCCCTGGTGCCCCTGGTGTGCCTGGCCACCATGGCCACGGTGATCGCCTCCCAGGCCCTGATCTCGGGTGCCTTCAGCGTCACCAAGCAGGCGGTGCAGCTGGGCTACCTGCCGCGCCTGAACCTGCAGCACACCAGCGTGCGCGACACCGGGCAGATCTACATCCCCTTCGTCAACTGGGGCCTGTTCGTGGCCATCGTGCTGGCCGTGGTGATGTTCAAGTCCTCCAGCAACCTGGCCGCGGCCTACGGCATCGCGGTCACGCTGGACATGCTGATCACCACCGTGCTGACCTTCTTCGTCATCCGCTACGGCTGGAAATACCCGCTCTGGCTGTGCATCGCCGCCACCGGCTGGTTCTTCGTGGTGGACCTGATGTTCTTCTCCTCCAACCTGCTCAAGCTGCTGGCCGGTGGCTGGTTCCCGCTGATGATCGGCGGGGTGGTGTTCGCGCTGATGATGACCTGGAAACAGGGGCGCCACCTGTTGTCCAAGGCGCACCAGGCCGAGGCCATCGAGCTGTCGAGTTTCCTCGACGCGGTGTTCGTGAGCCCGCCGCTGCGGGTCGAGGGCACGGCGGTGTTCCTGACGGCCGAGCGGGGTTCGGTGCCCAACGCGCTGCTGCACAACCTCAAGCACAACAAGGTGCTGCACCAGCAGAACCTGTTCGTCACCGTGCGCCACCACGAGCGGCCCTGGATCGGGCTGGACCGCCGGCTGGAGATCGAGTCGCTGGGCCACGACTGCTGGCAGGTTGTCATCCACTACGGTTTCAAAAACGACCCCGACGTGCCCAAGGCCTTGCAGCTGTTGCGCGGGCGCGGCTGCGACGTCGAGGACATGACCACCAGCTACTTCCTGTCGCGCGACACCGTGATCCCCACCATCGGCAGCGGCATGGCGCCCTGGCGCGAAAAGCTGTTCGCGCAGATGCACCGCAACGCCGGCGCGGCGGCGGACTTCCTCAATTTGCCGAGCAACGCGGTGATCGAGCTGGGCTCAAAAATAGAAATCTAAACCTTGCGCCCCGCCTGCCCATCCGCAGCGGGCTGGGGGCGCCGGGTGAGCGACGCAGCGAAGTGAAGGCGGAGGGCGCGCAGCGCCCGGGGGACATGAGCGGAGTCGCTCACCCGGTGTCCCCGGTCCGCGGACCGGCGAGCACCGTTGCCCCGGGCACAATCCCCCCATGCGATTTTTCAGAGACGTCAGCCTGTCCTCGGCGACAGCGGGTTTTGTGGCGGTGCTGGTGGGCTTCACCAGTTCCATCGCCATCGTGTTCCAGGCCGCGCAGGCCTTTGGCGCCACGCCGGCGCAGATCACCTCGTGGATGTGGGCGCTGGGCCTGGGCATGGGCCTGAGTTCGGCCGTGCCCTCGCTGATCTTGCGCCAGCCGGTGATGGTGGCCTGGAGCACGCCCGGCGCGGCGGTGCTGGCCACGGCCGGCCTGGCCGGGGGCTTCGGCATGGGCGAGGCCATCGGCGCCTTCATGGCCTGCGCGGCCCTGATCATCCTGGTGGGCGCCACCGGCTGGTTCGAGCGCGTCATGAACCGCATTCCCATGGCCATCGCGGCCGCGCTGCTGGCCGGCGTGCTGGCGCGTTTTGGCCTGCAGGCCTTTGGCGCGGCGCAGACCGCGCTGTCGCTGGTGCTGCTGATGCTGCTGGCCTACCTGGTGGGGCGCCGCCTGCTGCCGCGCTACGCGGTGGTGCTGACCCTGGCCGTGGGCGTGCTGCACGCGGCCTTCACGGGCGGGCTCCGGACCGAGGGTCTGTCGCTGGAGCTGGCGCGTCCGGTGTTCACCGCGCCCGTCTTCAGCCTGCAGGCCATGGTCAGCCTGGCGCTGCCGCTGTTCGTGGTGACCATGGCCTCGCAGAACCTGCCCGGCGTGGCCGCCATCCGCAGCGCCGGTTACCGCATGCCGATCTCGCGCATCATCACGCTGACCGGCGTGGTCACCCTGGTGCTCGCGCCCTTCGGGGCCTTCGCGCTCAACCTGAGTGCCATCACCGCGGCCATCTGCATGGGCGAAGAGGCCCACGCCGACCGCCACAAGCGCTACACGGCCGCCGTCGCCTGCGGTCTGATCTACATCGGCATCGGCATCTTCGGTGCCACCTTCACCGCCCTGCTGCTGGCCTTTCCCAAAGAGCTGGTGATGGCCATCGCCGGCATCGCCCTGCTGGGCAGCATCGGCGGTGGCCTGCACACCGCGCTGGCCGACGAGCGCCACCGCGAGGCCGCGCTGGTCACCTTCCTGGTCACGCTCAGCGGCGTGGTGATTGCCGGCGTCGGCTCGGCCTTTTGGGGCGTGGTGGCCGGCGTGCTGGCGCTGTTTGTGCAACAGTACGGCCTGAAGCAGAAAACACCATGAACATCCTCATCATTGCCGACCCCCTCGAGTCCTTCAAGATCTACAAGGACACCACCTTTGTCATGATGCGTGAGCTGCAGAAGCGCGGCCACAGCCTGGCGGCCTGCGAGCCGCAGCACCTGAGCTGGCGCAGCGGCGGCGTGGTCACGGCCGGCGTGCGGCCGCTGCGCCTGACGGGCGACGCCGGGCGCTGGTTCGAAGCGCAGGACAGTCGCCCCATGGCGCTCAAGGACTTCGACGCCATCCTGATGCGCAAGGACCCGCCCTTCGACAGCGAGTTCTTCTATGCCACCCACCTGCTGGAACAGGCCGAGCGCGAGGGTGCCCGGGTGTTCAACAGCCCGCGCGCCCTGCGCGACCACCCCGAAAAGCTGGCCCTGATGGAGTTCGCCGCCTTCGCGCCGCCCACGCTGGTGACCCGTGCCGACGCCGACATCCGCGCCTTCCACGCCGAACACGGCGACATCATCCTCAAGCCGCTGGACGGCATGGGCGGCATGGGCATCTTCCGCGTCAAGGCCGATGGCATGAACCTGGGCGCCATCATCGAAACGCTCAACCAGGGCGGCGCCACCAGCGTCATGGTGCAACGCTACCTGCCCGAGATCGTGGACGGTGACAAGCGCCTGCTGGTCATCGGTGGCAAGCCGGTGCCGTATTGCCTGGCGCGCATCCCGCAGGGCAACGAGGTGCGTGGCAACCTCGCCGCCGGCGGCAAGGGCGTGGCACGGCCGCTGACCGAGCGCGACCGCGCCATCGGCGAAGCGCTGGGCCCACAGCTGGCGGCGCGGGGGCTTCTGCTGGTGGGGGTGGACGTGATCGGCGACAAAGTGACAGAAATCAACGTCACCAGCCCGACCTGTTTCCAGGAAATCCAGCAGCAGACCGGCTGCGACGTGCCGGCCCTGTTTGTCGATGCGCTGGAAGCGGCGATGGTGTAAGTCCACCGTGTCCGGACGGTGCTAGACTGATTTGTAACAACGCTCGTTCACCACCCTTCCGTGAAGCTCAACTCGCTGCATCTGGACAACGCCCAGGCCTTGCTGGCCCGGGCTGGCCAGTCCCTGCCCACCCCGGCAGGCAGCGACGACCCCGCCTACCTGCAGCGGCTGATCGATGCCTTGTGCGAGTTGTCGCTCAAGGACCCCTTGACCGGCCTGTCCAACCGCCGCCATTTCCTGTCCGCGCTGGACCAGGAGATCGACCGCGTCAGCCGGGCCGGCGACATGGCCTTGCTGCTGATGCTGGACATCGACCACTTCAAGCGGGTCAACGACCGCCATGGGCACCCGGCGGGCGACCAGGTCCTGCGTTCGGTGGCCCACAGCCTGACCGCCTGCGTGCGCCCCATGGACACGGTGGCGCGTTTCGGCGGCGAGGAATTCGCCATCATCCTGCCCAGCTGCCAATCGGTGTTCGGCGCCCAGGTGGCCGAGCGCATCCTCGATCGCATTGCCGCCACGCCCATCGTGCTCGATTCGGGTGAGGCGTTGCAGGTCACCGTCAGCATTGGTGGCGCCTATGCCCCGCAGTGGCTGCGCTTCACCGCCGCGGCCTGGATCGAACGTGCCGACGCCCAGCTCTACCGCGCCAAGGCCGAGGGCCGCAACCGTGTCTGCCTGGAGCCGCAGCCCGACAGCGTGGTCAGCGCGGAAGAAAAAAGCCTGCTTTTCGGCCTTTCGTCCCTGGGCGAACCGTTGCACGATGATGGTGTGCCGTCCCATGGTGCCGACTGAGGCCCGACAATGAACCAACCCAGCATGAACAGCACGCCTCCTTCCCCACTGGCCGCCGCGCAGGCGGGCCTGCCCGCCTACAACGGCAAGGGCAAGGTGATGGCCGTGACCAGCGGCAAGGGCGGGGTGGGCAAGACCTTCTTCTCGGCCAACCTCGCGGCCGCGTTGACCCGGCGCGGCCACAAGGTGCTGGTGCTCGACGCCGACCTTGGCCTGGCCAACCTCGACGTCGTGCTCAACCTCTATCCCAAGATCACGCTGCACGACGTCTTCACCGGCAAGGCGACGCTGGAAGACGCCATCCTGAAGGCCCCCGGCGGCTTTTCGGTGCTGCTGGCCGGCTCCGGCATGGTCGAGTATTCGCGCCTCACGCCCGAGGTGCGCGACGACTTCATGAAGGTCATGCAGACCATCGTGCCGCGTTACGACGTGGTGCTGCTCGACACCGGCGCCGGCATCTCCGACGTGGTGCTGTTCGCCGTCTCCCTGGCCACCGAGGTGCTGATGGTGGCCACGCCCGAGCCCACCTCGCTGACCGATGCCTACGCCACCATCAAGGTGCTGGCCATGCAGCAGGGGCGTCAGCAGGTCCGCCTGGTGGTCAACCAGGCCACCCGCCCCGGCGACGGGCGCAACATCACCGCCCAGCTGCAGCAGGTGCTCAACCGCTTCCTGTCCAATGGCCCGAACGCCCAGCCGGGCCAGGCCATCAAGCTGCTTCACATGGGTGACGTGCCGTCCGACCAGTCGGTCAAGGACGCCATCATGCGGCGCCAGCTGCTGCTGGTGCACGCGCCCGGCTGCCCGGCCGCGCTGGCCCTGGGGCAGATTGCCGGCCGCATCGAAGAAGCGGTGCTGGGCCACCACCTGGCCTGACCGTGGACCCCGACGAACCCCTCCCGCCTCCCGTGCCGACCGCGGCGCCCGACACCTTGTCCGACATGACCCCGGCGACCTCCGCCAGCGAGGCCGATCCCCGCCTGCCCGCCACCCTGGCCGATCTGTTGCGGCGCATGCGGCACCAGACCGACTTTCCGGCCATGTCCGAGTCCATCGTGCGGGTGCAGACCCTGGCGAACTCGGAAACCGAAAGCCTCAACGGGCTGACCAACGAAATCCTCAAGGATGTGGCGCTGACCCAGAAGCTGTTGCGCCTGGTCAACTCGGCCCAGTTCGCCCACGCTGGCGGCGGCATCAGCACGGTCTCGCGCGCGGTCAGCCTGATCGGCTTTGCCGGCATACGCAACATGGCGCTCAGCCTGCTGCTGCTGGAGCACATGCAGGACAAGGCCCACGCCCAGCAGCTGCGCACCGAGTTCCTGCGCGCGCTGCTGGCCGCCACGCTGGCCAGCGATCTGTGTGTCAAGGCCACCGATGGCGAAGAGGCCTTCATCGGGGGCCTGTTCCAGAACCTGGGCCGCATGCTTGCCGGGTTCTACCTGCCCGAGGAGGCGCGCCGGGTCCGTGACGCGGTCGCTGCCGGCACCCCCGAAACCACCGCCGCCACCCAGGTGCTGCGGCTGGACTACGAGACCCTGGGCCTGGGCGTGGCTCGCGCCTGGGGCCTGCCAGGCCCCATCCAGCGCCTCATGAGCCGGCCGGCCGGCCGCCCGCCCGCCAGGGAGCCTGGCGACAACGCCGATCGCCTGCGCTGGCTGGTGCTGGGCGCCAACGACATGGCCGACGCCGTGCTCGCCAGTGCCCCGGAGGTCCTTCCGGCGCGCCTGCAGCGCCTGGCCCAGACCTACAGCGCCAGCATGGGCGTGGACGCGGAACATCTGGTGCAGCGCGTGCATGCCGCGCGTGAGCGCCTGGCGCAGACCGCCGACGCGCTCGGGCTGGTGGTGCCGCCGCAGTCGCCCGCCGCGAGGCTCATGCAGGTGCCCACCGAAATCCCCGCCGACGCAGCGTCCGACGCCGAGCCCGTGGACGCCATCGATTCCTCGCTCGACAGCCTGGCGCTGATGGCGGCCGACGACGAAGGGCGGTCCGCCGCGTCCGATCCGGTGGTCCAGGCCAGCGAACTGCTGACCACCGGCATCCAGGACGTGACCCAGGCGCTGATCGACTCCGTGCCTCTCAACGATGTGCTGCGCATGGTGCTGGAAACCATGTACCGGGCCCTGGGTTTCCGGCGTGTGCTGCTGTGCCTGCGCGACAGCACCGGCCAGCACATGGTGGGCCGCATGGGGCTGGGCGAGGACGCCGCCGTTGTGGCGCGGCGTTTCAAGATCCCGCTGCAGGGCGCGAGCGACGTGTTTGCCCTGGTCTGCACCAAGAACGTGGACACGCTGATCAGCGACGCCAGCGCGCCCAACGTGGCCCAGCGCCTGCCCGCGTGGTTCCGCGAGCAGGTGCAGGCGCCGTCCTTCCTCCTGCTGCCGTTGCAGCTCAAGGGGGCGCCGCTGGGTCTGATCTACGCCGACACCGCCACCGTGGGTGCGATCGCGCTCAACGACCAGCAGCTGTCGCTGCTCAAGACCCTGCGCAACCAGGCGGTGATGGCGTTTCGGCAGGCGAGGTGAATGGGGCCCCCCCGCACCGCCTTCGGCGTCACCCCCCAGGGGGCGACACCGGCCGTCTGGCGGAGCCAGCCCGGCGGTGTCCCCGGGTGGGGCACGGCTTGCCGGTGGGGTGCTTGATTTCGGTTTTTTCAGGCGCCTGCGCTTGAACCGTCTTCGCTGCCGCTGCGCTGCTGGTGGCGCTTGACCTTGCCCAGCAGGCGATGCAACTGCTCCACCTCGCGCGTCTGCAGGCCGTCGAAGGCCTGCACGATCCAGGCTTCGTGCTGCTGCGCCATGGCGGCAAACTGCGCGTGGCCATGGGGCGTCAGGCGCACGCGCCAGGCGCGGCGGTCGCCCTCCACCTCCAGGCGCTCCACCAGGCCTTCGGTCACCAGCTGGTCGGTGATGCCGGTGATGTTGCCGCCGGTCACCATCAAGCGGTGCGACAGCTCCTTCATCTTCAGGCCCTCGGGGTGGCGTTCGAGCTGGGCCATCAGGTCGAAACGGGGCAGGGTGGTGTCGAAACGCTCGCGCAGCCCGGTGCGCACCTGCTTCTCGATCAGCTGGGTGCAGGTGAGCAGGCGCAGCCACAGCCGCAAGGCTTCCGGGTGCTCGCTGTGGGCGCGGGCTTCGAGGTCCAGGGTGTCGTCCATGGTGGTGTGGCGTCGGGAAGGTGGCGATAGTTTAGGCCTGAAAAATTGTCGATGATTGTTAAACGCTTGTGCTGGGGGTTTTCCCCTGTGCGGGAAGCCGAATGCCACAATGGGCCGATCCATCACCCCGCCCACAAGGACCCCCATGCTGTACCGATTCAAGTCCCGCGCCACGGCCGACCTGGTGATGCTGGAGGCCTCTGGGCGGCGGGTGCTGGAGATCCTGGGCAAGGACCCGGGCGCGCCCGGCATCCTGCTGGTCGCCCAGATGCCTGCTGCCGTGAGCGCGCTGCAGGAGGCCGTGCGCGCCGACGAAGCCGAACGCGAGCGCCAGGCCCGCGAGGCACAGGATCGGGACGAACCCCTGCCCGAGCCCGCCGACAGCGTGACCCTGCGCATGCGTTGCGCGCCCTTCATCGAGATGGTGCAGCACAGCCTCAAGGAACAGGCCGACATCGTCTGGGGGGTCTAGGGACTGAGGCCCCCACGCTCCGCCGCTGCGCGGGTCGCTGCCCCCCGAGGGGGTGGTTTCGCCTTGGGGCGGCCCGGCGGCGAAACGCGGCCCCCACGCTCCGCCGCTGCGCGGGTCGCTGCCTCCCGAGGGGGCGCGGCCTTGCTTGGGGCGGCCCGGCGCGGCGGCCTGGCCTCCCTCTGCCAGCGGTCCTGTTCAGTCCACCCGGGCGCCGGAGGCTTTCACCACCGCGGCCCACTTGGTGATCTCGCTGTCGATCAGGCGGGCGAATTCCTGCGGCGTGTTGCCGCTGGGGATGGCACCCTGTGACAGCAGGCGCTCCTTCACCGCCGGCAGGTTCAGGGCCTTGGCCACTTCCTGTTGCACGCGCTGGATGGTGTCCGGCGGCGTGCCGGCCGGCGCCAGCAGGCCGAACCAGGAGCTGGCCTCGAAGCCCGGCAGCGGACCGGCCTCGGCCACCGTGGGCACGTCGGGCAGGGCGGTGGAACGCTGGGCGCTGGTGACCGCGAAGGCCTTGAGCTTGCCCGACTGGATGTGGGGCATGGACGAGGGCAGGTTGTCGAACATCACGTCCATGGTGCCGGCCAACATGTCGCTGAGCGCCGGACCCGAGCCCCGGTAGGGGATGTGGGTCATGAAGATACCGGTCTGGTGCTTGAACAGCTCACCGGCCAGGTGGATGGAGGTGCCGTTGCCGCTGCTGGCCATGTTCAACCGGCCCGGGTTGGACTTGGCGTGGCGGATGAAGTCGGCCACCGTGCGGATGTTCAGGCTGCGCGCCTTCTCGGTGTTCATGACCATCACGTTGGGCACGCCGGCCACCAGGGTCACCGGGGCAAAGTCCCTCTGCGGGTCGTAGGGCAGCGACTTGTAGAGGGCCTTGTTGATGCCGTGGGTGCCCACCGTGCCCATCAGCAGGGTGTAACCGTCCTTCTCGGCCTTGGCCACCAGCTCGGTGCCGATGTTGCCGCCCGCACCCGCACGGTTGTCCACCGTGAAGGGCTGGCCAAAGGCCCGGCTGAGCTCGGGCGCCAGCGCGCGGGCCAGCAGGTCGGTGGTGCCGCCGGGCGCGAACGGCACCACGATGCGCACCGGCCGCGTGGGCCAGCTGGCCTGTGCCCAGGCGGCGGGGAGCGCGCCCAGGAGTCCCAGTGAGGCGGTGCCGGTCAGCAGCCGCCGGCGAGAGGGAAGCGTTGATGTCATGCGTGGGTCTCCTGTTGTGCGGGTGAACCAAAAAAAAGCCACCCGGAGGTGGCTTTGTCCGGGAGACACCGCCGGGCTGGCTTCGCCAGACGGCTGGTGCCGCCCCTTGAGGGGGATGCGGCCACGCGCAGCGGGCAAGCAACGGGTGGGCTCCGTTCAATCCGCAAACTGGCCAGCGGCTTCGATCACGGCCTTGAGCTTGGTGATCTCGGCCGCGACGAAGGCCTTGTGACCTTCGGGCGTGGCGCGTTTGTCGTTCACGACGATGGCGCCCAGACCTTCCTGCTTCTTGATGAACTCGGGGTCCTTCAGGGCCACTTTCAGGGCGTCGTTGAGCTTCTTGAGCACCGGGGCCGGCGTGCCCTTGGGCGCGTTCAGGCCATGCCAGATGGTGAGGTTGAAGCCCTTGAGACCCATCTCGTTGAGCGTGGGGTAGTCCTTGAGCAGCTTGTGGCCGCTCAGCGGCTTGTCGGTCGTGACCGCGAAGGCCTTGACCCGGCCGCTCTCGATCTGGCTGGTCGTGTTGGTGGTCTGGTCGCACATGACGTCGACCTGGCCGCCGATCAGGTTGGTCATGGCCGGTGCCGTGCCGCTGAAGGGGATGGTGGTCATGGCCGTGTTCAGCTTGATGGCCGACTGCCACATCAGGCCACACAGGTGCGAGGCCGAGCCCAGGCCGGCGTGGGCCAGATTGACCTTGCCCGAGTTGGCCCGGATGTAGTTCTCGAAGTCGCGGTAGGTGTTGGCCGGCAACTTGGGGCTGCCGATCAGGGTCATGGGCACGTCGTTGACCATGCCCAGGTACTCGAAGTCTTCCAGCGGCTTGTACTGCAGCTTGCGGTAAAGGCCCACGGTCGAGGCCAGGCCGATGTGCCACAGCAGCAGGGTGTGGCCGTCGGCCTTGGCGCGGGCCACCTTGGTGGCGCCGATGGTGCCGCCAGCGCCGGCGGCGTTTTCCACCACCACGTTGGCGCCGCCCAGCGGCTTGCGCAGGGCCTCGGCCAGGTCCCGCGCGACACGGTCGGTCGGGCCGCCAGCGGCGAAAGGCACGACCAGCGTGATGGGTTTGTCGCTCGGGAACTCCTGGGCGAAGCTGCCCGAGGCGGCCAGTGCCAGGGCGGTGAATGTCAGCAGAATTTTCATGGCGGTTCCAGTGCGCAAGGTGTGGGGAGAAGTGGCGCCGATGCTACCCCGGCCACCCCGTCGGGCCATCGAGGAAAGTACCTAGCCTGGTCTGCGTGAAAACCCGCGACCGTCCGCTGCCGGTCAGTCGTACTTGCGGGCGTCCTCGATCACCTTGCCGTCGTTGGGCAGGGCACCCGGCGCCACCACCTCGATGTCGCCGCGCAGCTTGGTCACGTCGCGCACCGCCTGGGCCAGGCCGTCGCGCAGCGCATCGCTGGCGGCATCGGCCTCCACCTGGAGGCACATGCGGTCGTTCGCCATCTCGCCGCTGACCACCAGCCGCGCTTTCTTCACCTCGGGGAAGCGGCGCACCACCTCGGCCACCTGGCCCGGGTGCACGAACATGCCACGGATCTTGGTGGTCTGGTCGGCGCGGCCCATCCAGCCCTTGATGCGCGTGGCGGTGCGACCGGTGGGGCAGGTGCCGGGCAGGATGGCCGACAGGTCGCCGGTGCCAAAGCGGATCAGCGGATAGCCGGCGCCCAGCGTGGTCACCACCAGTTCGCCGACTTCGCCCTCGGGCACCGGGTCGCCGGTGCCGGGGCGCACGATCTCGACGATCACGCCCTCCTCCAGCAGCAGGCCCTGGCGCGCCGGGGTTTCGTAGGCCACCAGGCCCAGGTCGGCGGTGGCATAGGTCTGGTAGACGTCCACGCCCTGTGTCTTGAACCAGGCGGTGAGGCTGGGCGGGCAGGCTTCGCCGCCCACCGAGGCCTTGGTGATGCTCAGCCGGGTACCGGCCTCGGCGGCCTTTTCCAGCAGGATGCGCAGGAAGCTGGGCGTACCGGTGTAGGCGTCGGGCCGAAGCTCCTGGATGGCTTCGAGCTGCTGCTCGGTCTGGCCCGTGCCGGCCGGGAACACCGTGCAGCCCAGCGCCCGCGCGCCGGACTCCAGGATGAAGGCCCCCGGTGTCATGTGGTAGCTGAAGCTGTTGTGCACCAGCTCGCCGCTGCGGAAGCCCGCCGCGTGCAGCGCGCGCGCGGTGCGCCAGTAGTCCGTGTCCGCGCCCTCGGGTTCGTAGATGGGGCCGGGGCTGGCGAAGATGCGCGACATGGCCGGGCCGCGCACCAGGGCGGAGAAGCCGCCAAAGGCGTCGCCGCCCTGCGCGCGCGAGGCCTTCTGGCGCGCCAGCAGTTCGTGCTTGCGCGTCACCGGCAGTTGCGCCAGGGCGGCGCGGCTGTTCACGCGGACCGCGTTCACGCCGGCCAGGATGCTGGCGTAGGCGGCGGTGTGCTGCTGCGCGTGGGCGATTTGCGCCGGCAGCGCCGCCATCAGCGCTGCCTCGCGTTCGGCCGGGTCGCGGGTTTCAAGCGCGTCGTGGAAATTGCTCATTGAAGATACCAATTCGGGTTGGGTGTGGGGCCACGGGCAAGCGAGGGACGTGGGTCAAGCCAACCAGCGCTTTCTGCGCTTGTAGCTCTTCACATCCTTGAAACTCTTGCGTTCGCCGCCACCCATGCCGAGGTAGAACTCCTTCACGTCCTCGTTGTTGCGCAGGTCGTCGGCGGCACCGTCCATCACGATGCGGCCGCTTTCCATGATGTAGCCGTAGTCGGCGTAGCGCAGCGCCATGTTGGTGTTCTGCTCGGCGATCAGGAAGGTGACCTTCTCCTTGGTGTTGAGGTCCTTCACGATCTCGAACACCTCCTCCACGATCTGCGGCGCCAGGCCCATGGAGGGCTCGTCCAGCAGCACCACGCTGGGGCTGGACATCAGGGCGCGGCCGATGGCGCACATCTGCTGTTCGCCGCCCGAGGTGTAGGCGGCCTGGCTGGTGCGGCGCGTCTTCAGGCGCGGAAAATAGTTGTAGACCTTGTCCAGGTTGGCCGCGATCTCGCCCTTGTCCTTGCGGGTGTAGCTGCCGGTCAGCAGGTTCTCCTCGATGGTCAGGTGGGCGAAGCAGTGCCGGCCCTCCATCACCTGCACCACGCCGCGGTTGACCAGGTCGGCCGGCGACAGGTTCTCGATGCGTTCGCCGCGCAACTCGATGCTGCCCTTGGTCACCTCGCCACGCTCGCCCTTGAGCAGGTTGGAGATGGCGCGCAGCGTGGTGGTCTTGCCCGCGCCGTTGCCGCCCAGGATGGCCGCGATGCTGCCCTGGGGCACGTTGAGGGACACGCCCTTGAGCACCAGGATCACGTGGTTGTAGATGACCTCGATGCCGTTGACGTTGAGAACGATGTTGGGTGTGCTCATGTGAGGACCTTGTGCGAATCGGTGACCAAGCGACAGTGCTGCGCGCAGCACTGTCGGTTGGCGGCCCGCGAGGGCCACTTTTTTCTTTTCTCCCTCCCGCTGGGCGGGAGGGAGGGTGCACAACGGAGGGCAGGCACTGCCAGCCTGATCCGTCGCAGACGGATCAGGACTGGCAGTCGGCGCCCGCCCGGCGGGTCAGCTTCTTCTCGGCGGCGTATTTGTCGGCGGCCACCTTGACCATGGGCTTGATGATCTGCTCATCGGCCTGCATCCAGTCGCTGCTGAATTCCCACTTGCTGCCGTTCCAGGTGTGGATGCGGGCCCAGTTGGCGCCCATGTGGTCCTGGCAGCTGGTGGACACCGGGCGCAGCACGCCCTTGAAGCCCAGCGCGTCGAGCTTGGCCTGGGTCAGGTTCAGGTTTTCATAGCCCCAGCGCGCCTGCTCGCCGGTCACGACCTTGCCCTTGCCATAGCGCTCTTGCGCGGCGCGCACGCCTTCGACGGCGAACATGGCGCTGATCAGGCCTCGCATGTAGAGCACCTCGCCCACTTCGTCCTTGGGGCCGGTGCCCTGACCTTTGTCGTGCAGCTTGGCCAGGACCTCCTTGGCGATGTCGGAACCCTTCTCGGTGCCGTGCTGCATGGTGATGGCGTTGTAGCCCTTGGCGCCTTCGCCGATGTCCTTCACATCG
The DNA here is from genome assembly GCF_038440225.1 of Hydrogenophaga sp. OTU3427. Classification (NCBI taxonomy): domain Bacteria; kingdom Pseudomonadati; phylum Pseudomonadota; class Betaproteobacteria; order Burkholderiales; family Comamonadaceae; genus Hydrogenophaga; species Hydrogenophaga sp. OTU3427. The sequence goes on from NZ_JASATI010000023.1 coordinate 46,973, forward strand.
GGTTCGGCGCCGGCCCACCACACGCCATAGATCTTCTCGCGCGGGTAACCGGTGGCCTGGGCCTCTTTCACCAGGGTGGAGTTCATCACGCCCCAGCCCCAGTTGATCACGTAGTCGGGGCGGTCGCGGCGGATCTGCAGCCAGGTGGCCTTCTGTTCCACGCCGGGGTGGGGCACGGGCAGCAGGCTCAGCTGGAAGCCGTGCATGGCGGCGCGCTCCTGCAGCGGCGGAATGGCTTCCTTGCCGAAGGGGCTGTCGTGGTAGACCAGCGCGATCTTCTTGCCCTTGAGCTTGTCCAGGCCGCCTTCCTTCTTGCCCAGGTGCTGGACGATGACGTCGGCCGCGACCCAGTAGGTGCCGGCCAGCGGGAAGTTCCACTTGAACACGCCGCCGTCGGCCGACTCGCTGCGGCCATAGCCGGCGGTGATCAGCGGGATCTTGTCGCCCGGGGCCTTTTCGGTCAGGGCGAAGGTGATGCCGGTGGACAGCGGCTGGAACACGGTGGCGCCGCCGTTCTTGCCCTTGAGGCGCTCGTAGCATTCCACGCCGCGGTCGGTGGCGTAGCCGGTTTCACATTCCTCGAAGGAGACCTTCACGCCGTTGATGCCGCCACGCGCGTTGGTCAGCTTGAGGTAGTCGGCGTAGCCGTTGGCGAAGGGCACGCCATTGGGCGCATAGGCGCCGGTGCGGTAGACCAGCGAGGGGAAGAACTGTTCCTTGGCCTGGGCGAATGCGTTGGTGCCGACCAGGGCGCCAGACAGCGTGGCCGAGGCGACGGCGGCCGCCAGGACGATTTGACGAAGCTTCATGTGTTGTCTCCTAAGGGTGTGGTTGAAGCGAGCGGGGAAAAAACGGAATCAGTGCGGGAAAGGCCACAGGCGCAGCTTTTGTTTGCCTATGCTCCAGAGCTTGGCCAGACCATGGGGTTCGACGATCAGGAACCACACGATCAGGGCGCCGAAGACCATGAATTCGGTGTGCGAGACGGTGGCGGTCGACACCTCCACGCCCACCAGGCTGCCGGCGAAGGGCAGGAACTGGTTCAGGAAGATGGGCAGCACGACGATGAAGGCGGCGCCGAAGAAGCTGCCCATGATGGAGCCCATGCCGCCGATGATGACCATGAACAGCAGCTGGAAGGAGCGGTCCACCGAGAAGGCCGCCGGCTCCCACGAACCCAGGTGCACGAAGCCCCACAGGCCTCCGGCCACGCCGATGATGAACGAGCTGACCGCGAAGGCGCTGAGCTTGGCGTACATGGGGCGGATGCCGATCACCGCCGCGGCCACGTCCATGTCGCGGATGGCCATCCACTCGCGGCCGATGGCCGAGCGCACCAGGTTCTTGGCCAGCAGCGCGAACACCACCAGGAAGGCCAGGCAGAACAGGTATTTTTCCAGCGGCGTGTCGATGACCCAGCCCAGCACCTGCAGGTTGGACACCGACACCGAGCCCGAGGCGTTGCCATGGGTGAACCAGCCGATGCGCAGGAACATCCAGTCGCAGAAGAATTGCGCCGCCAGCGTGGCCACGGCCAGGTACAGGCCCTTGACGCGCAGGCTGGGGATGCCGAAGAACATGCCCACCAGGGTGGCGAAGAAACCGCCCGAGAGCAGGGCCAGGATCACCGGCACGCCCTCGATGCGCACGAAGGTGTTGTAGGCCATGTAGGCGCCCACCGCCATGAAGGCGCCCGAGCCCAGCGAGATCTGCCCGCAGTAGCCCACCAGCACGTTCACGCCCACGGCGGCCAGCGCCAGGATCAGGAAGGGGATGAAGATGGCGCGGAACATGTACTCGTCGGCCAGCAGCGGCACGCCGATGGCGGCGAAGGCGATGAGGGCCAGCACGGCCCAGCGGTCCTGGGCGATCGGGAAGATCTGCTGGTCGGCCGAGTAGGAGGTCTTGAATTGACCGTTTTCGCGATAGAACATGGTTCGGTTTCCTTACACGCGGTCGATGATCTTTTCGCCGAAGAGTCCCTGTGGCCGGAACAGCAGGAAGACCAGGGCCAGCACGTAGGCGAACCAGATCTCGATGCCACCGCCCACCATGGGGCCGATGTAGACCTCGGAGAGCTTCTCGCCGACGCCGATGATCAGGCCGCCGAGGATGGCGCCGGGCACGGACGTCAGGCCACCGAGGATGATCACCGGCAGCGCGCGCAGCGCCACCGTGGTGAGCGAGAACTGCACGCCCAGCTTGGAGCCCCAGATCATGCCGGCCACCAGGGCCACCACGCCGGCCACGCACCAGACGATGACCCAGATGCGGTTGAGCGGGATGCCGATGGATTGCGCGGCCTGGTGGTCGTCCGCCACCGCGCGCAGCGCCCGGCCGGTGCTGGTCTTCTGGAAGAACAGCGACAGCAGCACCACCAGCACGGCGGCGATCAGCGCGGCGTAGAGGTCTTCCTTGTTGATCAGGATGCCGCCCTCGAACACGGAGTCGAGCACGAAGATCGGGTCCTTGGGCATGCCGATGTTGATGCGGTAGATGTCGCTGCCAAAGATGGTCTGGCCGGCGCCGTCGAGGAAATAGGTGATGCCCAGCGTGGCCATCAGCAGCGTGGCGGCCTCCTGGTTGACCAGGTGGCGCAGCACCAGTCGCTCCACCAGCCACGCCACCACGAACATGCAGGCGCCGGCGACGATGAAGGCCAGCACGTTGGCCAGCACCAGGCTGTCGGTGCCCAGCCACTTCGGAATCCATTCCGAGAAGCGGGCCATGGCCAGCGCGGCGAACAGCACCATCGCGCCCTGGGCGAAGTTGAACACGCCCGAGGCCTTGAAGATGAGCACGAAGCCCAGCGCCACCAGCGAATACAGCATGCCGGCCATCAGGCCGCCGAGGAGGGTTTCTAGAAAAAATGCCATGGCCGTTCTTTCAGTGTGAAGTGCCGAGGTAGGCGCTGATCACGTCCTCGTTGTTGCGGACTTCGTCGGGGGTGCCGTCGCCGATCTTCTTGCCGTAGTCCAGCACCACCACGCGGTCGCTGATGTCCATCACCACGCCCATGTCGTGTTCGATCAGCACGACGGTGGTGCCGAACTCGTCGTTGATGTCGAGCACGAAGCGGCACATGTCCTGTTTTTCTTCCACGTTCATGCCGGCCATGGGTTCGTCCAGCAGCAGCACCTGCGGCTCCATGGCCAGGGCGCGGCCCAGGTCGACCCGTTTCTGCAGGCCGTAGGGCAACTGGCCCACGGGGGTCTTGCGGTGCGCCTGGATTTCCAGGAAGTCGATGATGTGCTCGACGAACTCGCGGTGCCTGACCTCTTCCTTTTCGGCGCCGCCAAAGCCGAAGGGGTTGCGCAAGGCCTGGCTGAACAGGTTGCTCTTGATGCGCAGGTTGCGCCCGGTCATGATGTTGTCGATCACGCTCATGCCCTTGAACAGCGCCAGGTTCTGGAAGGTGCGCGCGATGCCCATCTCCGCGACCTGGCGGCTGTTCATGTGCTTGAAGGTCTGGCCGCGGAAGGTGATGGCGCCCTGCTGCGGCTGGTAGACGCCGTTGATGCAGTTGAGCATGGAGCTCTTGCCCGCGCCGTTCGGTCCGATGATGGCGCGGATCTCGTGCTCGCGCACGTTGAACGAGATGTCGGTCAGCGCCTTGACGCCGCCGAAGCTGAGGGAAATGTTGCTGACGTCCAGGATGACGTCGCCGATCTTCTTCTGGGTCATGCTGCGGCCTTCACGGGGGCAAAAGTCTTGGCGTCGGCGATCTTCAGCGTGGCGCTGACCTTGCCGCTGCGGCCGTCCTCGAACTTGACCGCGGTCTCGATGTACTGCTCGGTCTTGCCGCCGTAGAGCGCGTCCACCAGCGCGCCGTACTTGTCGCCGATGAAGCCGCGGCGGACCTTGTTGGTGCGGGTCAGCTCGCCATCGTCGGCGTCGAGCTCCTTGTGCAGCACCAGGAAGCGGCTGATCTGGCTGCCGGCCAGCAGGGCGTCGCGGCTGAGGTCGGCGTTGACTTTTTCCACGCAGTCGCGGATCAGCTCGTAGACCTCGGGTTTCTGCGCCAGGTCGGTGTAGCCGGCATAGGGCAGGTTGCGGCGCTCGGCCCAGTTGCCCACGGCATCGAAGTCGATGTTGATCATCACGCAGACCTTTTCGCGCTTGTCGCCGAAGGCCACCACCTCCTTGATGTGCGAGAAGAACTTGAGCTTGTTCTCCACGTACTTGGGCGCGAACATGGCGCCGTCGTTGGGGCCGCCCAGGATGCGGCCCACGTCCTTGACGCGGTCGATGATCTTGAGGTGGCCGGAGGCGTCGATGAAGCCGGCGTCGCTGGTGTGGTACCAGCCGTCGGCGGTCAGCACCTCGGCGGTGGCGGCCTCGTTCTTGTAGTAGCCCTTGAGCAGGCCGGGCGACTTGACCAGGATTTCGCCCGACTCGGACAGCTTGATCTCCACGCCCTCGCAGGGCACGCCCACGGTGTCGGCGCGGGCTTCGTGGTCGGGTTGCAGGCACACGAACACGGCGGTCTCGGTCGAGCCGTAGAGCTGTTTGAGGTTGATGCCGATGGAGCGGTAGAAGGTGAACAGGTCGGGGCCGATGGCCTCGCCGGCGGTGTAGGCCACCCGCACGCGCGAGAAGCCCAGGGTGTTGCGCAGCGGGCCGTAGACCAGCACGTTGCCCAGGGCGTAGAGCAGGCGGTCGCTGCCCGACACCGGCTGACCGTCCATCAGCGCCGGCCCGACGCGGCGCGCCACGTCCATGAAGTAATGGAACAGCCGGCGCTTGGGCGCGCTGGCGTCCTCCATGCGGATCATCACGCTGGTCAGCAGGCCTTCGAACACGCGCGGCGGCGCGAAGTAGTAGGTCGGACCCACTTCCTTGAGGTCGATGGTCACCGTGCTGGACGACTCGGGGCAGTTCACCACGTAGCCGGCGGCCAGCCACTGCGCGTAGCTGAAGATGTTCTGGCCGATCCAGGCCGGCGGCAGGTAGGCCAGCACCTCGTCGCGCTCGGTCAGCTTGTCGAACTGGGCGCCCACGTGGGCGCGGTTGAGCAGCGAGTCGTGGGTGTGCACCACGCCCTTGGGGTTGCCGGTCGTGCCCGAGGTGAAGAACATCGCGGCCACGTCCTCAGGCCGGGCCTGGTCCACCTCGGCCTGGAAAAAACCAGGGTGCTGGCGCGCGAACACCTCGCCGGCTGCCACCAGTTCGGCCAGGCCACCCAGGCCGGCGTCGGTGTAGTTGCGCAGGCCGCGTGGGTCGTCGTAGTAGATGTGGCTCAACTGCGGGCAACGGTCGCGGATCTCCAGCATCTTGTCGACCTGCTCCTGGTCCTCCACCACGCAGAAGCGCACCTCGGCGTTGTTGATGGGGAACACACATTCGGCGCCCACCGCGTCCTGGTACAGCGGCACCGGAATGGCGCCCAGCGATTGCGCGGCCAGCATGGTGGCGTACAGGCGCGGGCGGTTGGCGCCGATCACCACCATGTGTTCGCCGCGCTTGAGCCCGGCCTGGTGCAGGCCGCAGGCGACGTGCCTGACCAGCGCCACCATCTGGGCCCAGCTGGTGGTCTGCCAGATGCCGTATTCCTTCTCGCGCATGGCCGGTGCGTCGGGCCGACGCGCCGCATGGGCCAGCAGCAGTTGGGGGAAGGTGCTCCGCATGTTGTCTCCTGTGGATGCCGTGGACGAACTCACAATGTCTGACCTTGGCGTGGCGCGAATGGTAGGCAAGCATTTGACGCCATGTTGTCATTGCGACGACAATTGAGGGTCTGCCCGCCTAGGACTTTCCCTATGAACCGCGTCAGTTTTCCGACAGGAACGGCATGAGCACCGGCGTTCCTTCCCTGCGCCAGCGGGCCCGGCCCGCGAGCGCGCGCGAGCTCGACGAAATCCCCTGGATACACAACCTGGAGCCGGCCGGCCGCCGCCGCGCCGAGGCCGAGATCGTGGTGTCCGAGGCCGTGCCCGGCGACTACATCTGTCGCGTCGGCCGCCCGGTGACCTACTGGTTCGGCCTCATCGACGGTCTGCTCAAGATGAGCAACGACGACTCGCAGGGGCCGGTCATGACCTTCACCGGCGTGGCGCCGGGCGGCTGGTTCGGCGAAGGCACGGCGCTCAAGCGCGAGAAATACCGCTACAACATCCAGGCGCTGCGCAAGAGCGTGGTGGCCGGCCTGCCGGTGGAAAGTTTCCACTGGTTGCTGGACAACTCCATTGGTTTCAACCGCTTTGTCATGCGCCAACTCAACGAGCGCCTGGGTCAGTTCATCGCCGCGCGCGAAATCGACCGCATCAGCAACCCCGACGTGCGGGTGGCGCGCAGCCTGGCGGCGCTGTTCAACCCCGAGCTCTACCCCGGCGTGGGGCACATGCTGCGCATCACCCAGCAGGAACTGGCCTACCTGGTCGGCCTGTCGCGCCAGCGCGTCAACGAGGCCTTGTCCACCTTGCAGGCGCTGAACGCCATCCGCATCGAATACGGCGGCGTGCGGGTGCTGGACCTGCAGGCGTTGCGGGGGGTGTCCAGCGCGCAGGACCTGCAACGGCCCTGAACCTCCCCCCGGGCCTGTTTCCGTGTACAGTTTCTTTGACATTTCCAGGCGCCGTCCGCCGCGCCCCGGTCCGGGCCGGCGACCCGGTCCCTTTCATCCACCGAGACACCCATGACACCCTTCGCCATGCCTCTCCTGCCGCGCGCCCGCTGGGTCAGCCTGGTGCTGGTGTCCGCGCTGGCCGCCTGCGGCGCCGTGCCGTCGCCGTCCACCGTGCCCTATGGCGCCCCGACCTCGGGCGAGCCGGCGGGCGCACCGGCCAAGGAAGTGGTCTGGGCGGTGACGGCCGACCACCAACTGATCCACTTCAACGCGGGCCAGCCTCAGCGCGTGCTGCAGCGCCGGCCGGTCACCGGCCTGGCCGCTGGCGACGCCCTGGTGGGCATCGACTTCCGCGTCGCACGCGGTGTGCTCTACGCCTTGTCGCGCGCCGGCCGCCTCTACACGCTGGACACCGCCAGCGGCGCCCTCAAGCCGGTGGGCGATGCGCCGGCCGCGCTGCCGTTGTCGGGCACCGCCTTCGGCGTTGACTTCAACCCGGTGGCCGATCGCGTGCGCGTGGTCAGCGACAGTGGGCAGAACCTGCGCTTGCACCCCGACACCGGCGCGGTGGTCGACTTCGACCCCAACACCCCCGGCCTGCAGCCCGACCCCGCCCTGGCCTACGCGCCGGGCGACGCGCATGCCGGCAAACCCCCCCAGGTGGTGGGCGCCGCCTACACCTACAACAAGCGCGACGACAAGCTGACCAGCAACTACGCCATCGACCGCGCGCTGGGCGTGCTGGTCACCCAGGGTTCGGTCGAAGGCGCGTCGCCGGTGGTCTCGCCCAACACCGGGCGCCTGTCCACGGTCGGGCCGCTGGGCCTGGGCCCGCTGTTCGACGCCAGTTTCGACATTGCCGACATCAACAACCAGGCCTATGCCGCGCTGCGCACACCGGGCGACGCCCGCACGCGGCTCTACCGCATCGACCTGGGCAGCGGGCGCGCGCAGCTGATGGGCACCGTGGGCGATGGCGCGCCCCTGCGTGGCATGGCGATCGAGCCATGACCCGAACCTGGCCCGCCCTGGCGTGGTTGTGCTGGGGTGCCCTGGCCCAGGCCGCCACCTTGCAGGTGACGGTGCGCGACGAACAAGGCCGGCCCCTGCCCGAAGCCGTGGTGTTTCTCGAGTCGCCCGAGGCCGCCCGCGCCGCCAAGCCGCTGTCGGGGGTGGAAATGGCGCAGAAGGACAAGACCTTCGTGCCCGAAGCCGTGGTGGTCACCCGCGGCACCTCGGTGCAGTTCCCCAACCGCGACACCGTGCGCCACCATGTCTACTCCTTCTCGCCGGCCAAACGTTTCGAGCTCAAGCTCTACATCGGCACGCCGGCCAACCCGGTGAGCTTCGACCAGGCCGGCGTGGTGGTGCTGGGCTGCAACATCCACGACGAAATGATCGGCTGGATCCTGGTGGTGGACACGCCCTATTTCGGCCGATCCACTGGCAACGGGCAGGTGCGCCTGAACGACGTGCCGGAGGGCAGCTACCGCCTGAGGGTCTGGCACAGCCGCCTGCCGGTGGGCGCGCCGGCGCTCGACCTGCCGCAGCGGCTGGAGGCCGCCGGCGCGTCCACGACCGTCACCTTGCGGGGGTTGACGCCGTGAGCGGCCTCCGGCGCGGGGGGGCTGTGTCTTGAGCGGTTGGCGCGACCGCGTGCGCGACCTGCCCCTGTCCACGCGCACCGTGGTGGTCATGCTGCTGCTGCTGCTGCTGGTGCAGGCGGTGGGTTTTGTGATCGTGCGCGCCACGGTGGAGTCGCAGGCGCGCCAGGCCATCGCCGGCAACCTGCAGGTGGGCGAGCGTGTGTGGCTGCGCCTGTTGGAGCAGAACGCCGACCGCCTTCGCCAGGCTTCCTCGGTGCTGGCGGCCGACTTCGGCTTCCGCTCGGCGGTGGGCACCGGCGACAAGGCCACCATCCAGTCGGCGCTGCAGAACAGCGGCAGCCGCATCGGCGCGGCCGTCACCGCGCTGCTGGACCCGGGCGCGCAGGCGCTGGTGGCCAGTGGCACGGCCGATGGCGGCATGGCCGACGAGGCGCTGCTGCGGGTTGGGGCCGATCTGGCCCGCGACCGTGGGCGCAACCGCATCGCCCGCATCAACCGCGTGCCCTACCAGTTCGTCATGGTGCCGGTGCGCGCGCCGGCCATCATTGGCTGGGTGCTGATGGGTTTTCCCATCGACCAGGCCCTGGCCGACGACCTGTTCCGCCTGTCCTCCGTGCACGTTGCCGTGCTCTCGGGCACCGAGGCGCAGCGGCTCGGCATGGTGGTCAGCACCCTGAGCGGGCACGAGCCGGAACTGGCCGAGGTGTCGCGCTCCATGGCCCCCGACGTGGTGCTGGGGCGCGACACCTACGTGGTGCGCCACGTCGAGCTCGACACCTCCGGCGGCGTGGTGCGCACCGTGCTCATGCGTTCGGTGGTGGACGCGGTGGAGCCCTATGTTCAGCTTCAGCTGTTGCTGGCCTTGGTCGCGGCCGGCGGCGTGGTCCTGTTCGCGGCGGGCAGCGGCCTGGTCATGCGGCGTGTCACCCAGCCGCTCAAGACCCTGACCGAGGCCACCACCGCGCTGCAGCAGGGCAACTACGCGGCCGACCTGGGCAACATGGCGCGGGGCGACGAGGTGGGCCAGCTCGCGCGCGGTTTCGACCGCATGCGCACCAGCCTGGCCGAGCAGCGCCGTGAGATCCTGCAGTTGGCCTACTGGGACCGCCTGACCGGCCTGCCCAACCGCGAGCGTTTCCGCGAGGCGCTGGTGCACGCCATCGAGGACAGCCGTGGCAGTGCCAAGCCGCTGGCCGTGATCACCCTCAACGTCGACCGCTTCAAGCACGTCAACGACGTGCTGGGCTACGCCTTCGGCGACGAACTGCTCAAGGCCGTGGCCGAGCGCCTCAAGCAGCAGGTCTACCGCGAAGGCGACCTGGTGGCACGCCTGGGGGGCGACGAGTTCGCCATCCTGCTATCGCGCACCGACGCCCAGGGCGCGGTGATGTTGACCGAGCGTGTGGCGCGCGCCTTCGAGCTGCCGCTGGCCTTCGACGAACAGACGGTGGACCTGAGCGCCAGCATGGGCGTGGCCTGCTGGCCTGGCGACGCCGACGAGCCCGACCTGCTGATGAGCCGGTCCGAGATCGCGATGCACGCGGCCAAGAGCAAGACCGCTGGCGTGCTGCTGTATTCGCCCTCGCTCGACTCGGCCAGCACCCAGACCCTGTCGCTGCTGACCGACCTGCGCCACGCCTTGCAGCACAACGAGCTGCGCCTGTTCCTGCAGCCCAAGCTCGACACCGCCAGCGAACGGGTGGTGGCGGCCGAGGCCCTGGTGCGCTGGCAGCACCCGCAGCGTGGCCTGGTGCCGCCGCTGCAGTTCATCCCGTTCGCGGAGCAGACCGGCTTCGTGCGCCAGCTCACCCTGTGGATGTTCGAGGAGGCGGCGCGGCACTGGGCGGCGCTGCAGCCGGCGCAGGGCCTGCTGCGCATCGCCATCAACCTGTCCACCCGCGACCTGCTGGACCAGGACTTCCCGCTGCGCCTGGCCGCGCTGCTGCGCCAGTACGGGGTCTTGTCCAGCGGCTTCTGCCTGGAGATCACCGAAAGCGCCATCATGGACGACCCGCAGCGCGCCGAGGCCACGCTCAACAAGCTGGCGGCGCAAGGCTTCAAGCTGTCCATCGACGATTTCGGCACCGGCTACTCCAGCCTGGCCTACCTCAAGCGCCTGCCGGTCAACGAGCTCAAGATCGACAAATCCTTCGTGATGGGCATGGAGGCCGACGAGAGCGACGCCAAGATCGTGCGCTCCACCATCGACCTGGCCCACAACCTGGGGCTCAGCGTGGTGGCCGAAGGGGTGGAGAACGCCGCCGTCCTGGGCCTGCTGCGCGAACTGGGCTGCGACGAGGTGCAGGGCTATTTCGTCAGCAAGCCCCTGCCGGCGGTCGAGTTCAACGGCTGGCGCGCCCGCTGGGAGAGCCGCGCGGCGTGAGCGGGCGCCCGCGAGCCACCCCCGGCGCATAATTCGCCGCCATGCCCAAGCCTCCGCCCCCCATGACGCGCCGCGATGCGCCCCCGGCGCCCGCGCCCGCGCGTCCGCGCCTGTCGCTGTCCAAACCCGCGGCCAAGGCGCCCGCGCCTCGGCGCCCCGGGCCGCCGCCCGGCCCGCGCCAGGCGCCACCGCCACGGCCGCCCAGCGGCATCCGTTCCACCCTGCAGTCCGCCGCCCAGGCGCCCGCCCAGGCCCGCCCGCGTGCGCCGGTGGCGCCCCGCGATGACGGCTTGATCCGCCTCAACAAGCGCATGGCCGACCTCGGCCTGTGCTCGCGCCGCGAAGCCGACGAGTGGATCTCGCGCGGCTGGGTGCGGGTCAACGGCCAGCCGGCCGTGATGGGCCAGCCGGTGGCGCCCGACGCGCGGGTCGAGGTGCTGCCCCAGGCGCAGCACCAGCAGGAGTCGCGCGTCACCATCCTGCTGCACAAGCCGGTGGGCTACGTGAGCGGCCTGCCCGAGGATGGCCACGAATCCGCCGCCGTGCTGGTGTCGCCGCGCAGCCACTGGGCGGACGACCGCAGCCCGCGCCGCTTCGAGGCCTGGCACACCCGTGGCCTGGCGCCGGCCGGCCGGCTGGACATCGACTCCACCGGCCTGCTGGTGCTGACCCAGGACGGCCGCGTGGCGCGCACCCTGATCGGCGAGGATTCGGGTGTGGAGAAGGAATACCTGGTGCGGGTGCACTACATCGGCGACGCGCCCGACGCCCATCCCCAGGCCCCGCTGGCCACCCAGAACGTGCAGGCTGCCCTGCCCGCCGGGCAGCTGGCGCGCCTGCGCCACGGCCTGAGCCTGGACGGCCAGGCGCTCAAGCCGGCGCAGGTGGACTGGCAAAACCCCGAGCAGTTGCGTTTTGTGCTGACCGAGGGCAAGAAGCGCCAGATCCGCCGCATGTGCGAGCAGGTGGGCCTGCACGTGGTGGGCCTCAAGCGCATCCGCATCGGCCGCGTGGTGCTGGGCAACCTGCCCGTGGGCCAGTGGCGCTACCTGGGCGCCGACGAGCGTTTCTGATTTCCATGGACAGACCCGACCGACCCGACCCCCTGGACGACCTGGCCTGGCTGGCCACGCAGCTCTGTGGTGTGTCCCATGCCTTCGTGGGCCTGACCGGTGGCAGCGGCACCGGTCAGGCGTTTTGCGACGCGGCGATGGCGCAGCCCGAGGATGTTCTGGTGTGGCCCGACGCCCGCGCCGACGCCCGTTTCGCCGGCCACCCGCTGCTGGCAGGCGAGCGCCCGGTGCGTTTCGTGGCCGCCGCGCCGCTGCGCCGCGCCGGTGGGCCGCCGCTGGGTGCCCTGTGTGTCACCGACACGCAGGTGCGCGAGCTGTCCGCCGATCAGCGCCGTGCCCTGGCGGTGCTGGCCGATCAGGCCGTGGCCCAGCTGACCCTGCGGCGCCGGCCGCCCGAGGGCGCGGCGCTGGAGCATTGCCTGGCGCAGGAGTGGGCGCGCCACGCGCGCCGCAGCGAATCGCTGGCCACGCTGGTGATCGCGGTCGAAGGTGGCGGTGCCGAGGCCGACGACACCGTGCACCGGCTGGTGGGTGAGGCCTTGCGCACCAGCGACCACGTGGCGCCCCTGGGCGGGGCGCGGCTGGCGGCGGTGTTGCCCGGCTGTGGCCTGGGCACGGCCATGACCGCCGCCCAGCGCGTGCGCCAGGCGGTGGAACGCCATGGCTGGGGCGACGTGCCGGTCACGCTCAGCCTGGGCGTGGCTGCCATGCTGCCCGCACCCGGCGGCGACCCCACGCAGCTGCGGGCGCGCGCCGAACACGCGCTGCAACTCGCCCAGCGCCAGGGCCGCAACCGCGTCGCCGCCTTTTCGGGTTGGTAGGGGTGGACCACCCCCGCGCCGGCCTGGTGGCCGTGACCCCCTCCGGGGGTAAACCTCCGCGGACCTCTTGAATTGCGTGTTGGCGCCCCCATGTCTGACCCGTTGTTTTTGGCTTTTCTTTCCCCATCATGAGCAAACACACCCATTCCTTCCAGGCCGAAGTGGCCCAGTTGCTGCACCTGGTCACCCATTCGCTGTACTCCAACAAGGAAATCTTCCTGCGCGAGCTGGTGTCCAACGCGTCGGACGCCTGCGACAAGCTGCGTTTCGAGGCGCTCAACGACGCCGGGCTGTATGAAGACGCGCCCAACCTGGAGCTGCGGGTGGCCTTCGACAAGGACGCCAAGACGCTGACCATCACCGACAACGGCATCGGCATGAGCGAGGCCGAGGCCATCGACCACCTGGGCACGATCGCCAAGAGCGGCACCAAGGACTTCATGAGCCGCCTGAGCGGTGACCAGAAGAAGGACGCCCAGCTGATCGGCCAGTTCGGCGTCGGTTTCTATTCCGGCTTCATCGTGGCCGACAAGATCACCGTCGAATCGCGCCGCGCCGGCCTGCCCGCCGAACAGGGCGTGCGCTGGGTCAGCGGTGGCACGGGCGACTTCGAGACCGAGACTATTCACCGCGCCGCGCGTGGCACCAGCGTCACGCTGCACCTGCGCGAGGACGCCACCGAGTACCTGAGCCATTGGAAGCTCAAGCAGATCATTGGCAAGTACTCCGACCACATCAGCCTGCCCATCCTCATGCAGAAGGAAGACTGGGACCAGGAAAAAGGCGAATACGTCCAGAAGGACGAGTGGGAGGCGGTCAACTCGGCCAGCGCCCTGTGGACCCGCGCCAAGAAGGACATCAGCGACGAGCAGTACGCCGACTTCTACAAGCACCTGAGCTACGACAGCGAGGCGCCGCTGGCCTGGAGCCACAACCGCGTGGAAGGCAGCAGCGAGTACACCCAGCTGCTCTACATCCCGGGCAAGGCGCCCCACGACCTCTGGAACCGCGACCGCAAGGCCGGCATCAAGCTCTACGTCAAGCGGGTCTTCATCATGGACGAGGCCGAGGCCCTGATGCCGGCCTACCTGCGCTGGGTCAAGGGCGTGGTCGACTCGGCCGACCTGCCGCTCAACGTCAGCCGCGAGCTGCTGCAGGAAAGCCGCGACGTGCGCGCCATCCGCGAGGGCAACACCCGCCGCGTGCTGGCCATGCTGGAAGACCTGGCCAAGAAGGACAAGCTGCCCGAGGCGGCCGAGTCCGCCGACGGCGTGACCGACGTGGTGTCCGAGGACGACAAGGCCCAGGCCGGCAAGTACAGCCGGTTCTACGCCGAGTTCGGCTCGGTGCTCAAGGAAGGCCTGGGCGAGGACTTCGCCAACCGCGACAAGATCGCCAAGCTGCTGCGCTTCGCCAGCACGGCGTCGGACGCGGTGGCCGTGTCGCTGGCCGACTACAAGGCCCGCATGAAGGACGGCCAGGCGGCCATCTACTACATCACCGCCGACAACCTGGCCGCGGCCAAGCACAGTCCGCAGCTGGAGGTGTTCCGCAAGAAGGGCATCGAGGTGCTGCTGATGACCGACCGCGTGGACGAGTGGGCGCTGTCGCACCTGCACGAGTTCGACGGCACGCCGCTGCAGAGCGTGGCCAAGGGCGCGGTCGACCTCGGCACGCTGCAGGACGAGGAAGAGAAGAAGGCCGCCGAAGCCGCCGCCGAGGCCTTCAAGCCGCTGCTGGACAAGCTCAAGGAGAGCCTCAAGGACAAGGCCAAGGACGTGCGCGTGACCACCCGCCTGGTCGACTCGCCGGCCTGCCTGGTGGTGGAAGACGGCGACGTCTCCAACCAGCTCGCGCGCATGCTCAAGGCCGCCGGCCAGCAGGCGCCGCTGTCCAAGCCCATCCTGGAAGTGAACGCCGAACACGCGCTGGTGAAAAAGCTCGACGGCTCGGCCCACTTCGACGACCTGGCCCACATCCTGTTCGACCAGGCCCTGCTGGCCGAAGGGGGCTTGCCGGAAGACCCGGCGGCCTACGTCAAGCGGGTCAACGCCCTGCTGGTATGACCCGGGCCCGCATGGCGCGTACAGTGGGCGCCATGCGCACCCCTTTGCCTTCCTGGTCCCTGGCTGGTTTTGCTGTCGCCACGGCCCTCACCGTCAGCGGCTGCGGTTCGCTGGGCGTCGGCGTGGGCTTCAGCGTGCCCGTGCTGCCGGGCGTGTCGATCGGCGTCGGGTTGGGCAGCGGCGGCGTGGGTGCCGGCGTCACGGCCGGCGCGGGCCCGGTGGGTGTGGGTGTCGGTGTCCACCAGAACGGTCAGGTGACCGGCGGGGTGGGCGTGGGTGCCAGCACGCCGCTGGGCCACAGCGGCGTGAACGCCGGGGTGGGCGTGGGCGCCGGTACCGTGCTGTACGACCCCGACGAAAAGCGGCGCGAGGCGCAGCCGGCGCCGGTGCCGGTGCGTTGAGCCGGTGGCCGCCGTCCGGGCGGCGCTGGTTCACAATCCGTTCCGGGCACGCGGGCGGAACTTTGCCCGGGCTGCCTTCTCAGACTGTGCGCCCCCGCACAGCCGCCCCCACCCGCCTGATCCCATGACCGCTTTCCTGTTTTCCCTGCTGGCCCTGGCCGGTGCCCTGCTGGGGGCGCCCGCCGCGGCCCAGTCCGCCAGCGCCGTGGTGCGCACCGAGCAGGTGCAGGCCGAACTGCTGGCCCACGCGCCCGAGGGCGTGGCCCCGGGCAAGCCGCTGTGGCTGGGGTTGAAAATCCAGCACGCCCCCCACTGGCACACCTACTGGAAGAACCCGGGCGACTCGGGCCTGCCGACCACGTTCGAGTGGAAGCTGCCGGTCGGCGTCGCGGCCGGCGACATCGCCTGGCCCACGCCCAAGAAATTCCCCATCGGCCACCTGGCCAACTACGGCTACGAGGGCACGCTGCTGCTGCCGGTGCCGCTGACCGTCTCGCCCGGCTTCCAGGGCCGCGAGCTGGAGGTCAAGCTCGACGCCGCCTGGCTGGTCTGCCGCAAGGAATGTATTCCCGAGGAGGGCAGCTTCACCCTGCGCCTGCCCGTGGGCGCCGCCACCGCCACCGCCACCCAGGCCTTCCGCGATGCGGCCGAACGCGCGCCCCGCGCGCTGGCGGCCAAGGACAGCCACGTGGTCCCCGGCGACAAGACGCTGGCCGTCACCGTGAGCAGCCTGCCGCCCGACTGGGTGGGCCAGACGCTGGAGTTTTTTCCCGAAACCGGCGCCGTCATCGAGCCTGGCGCGAAGTGGACACAACGCTGGGACGGCGGCACCTGGCGGGCCGAGATCCCCCTGTCGGCCCAGCGCGCCGACAGCCCGGCGCTGATGCCGGTGGTGCTGGCCCGCACCGGCGACATGGCGCCCGGCGAAAACACCCTGGGCGGCCTGCGGGTGGAGCTGCCGGCACGCGGCGCCTGGCCGGCGCTGGCCGCGCTGCCGGGCGACGGCGGCGTGTCCCCCGCGCTGCAGGCCGCGCTGGACGCCAACGCCGCCCGCGCGGCGGCCGCGCCACCGGCGGGCGGTTCGGCCTTGAGCCTGGGCCTGGCGCTGCTGGGGGCCCTGGTCGGCGGCCTGCTGCTCAACCTCATGCCCTGCGTGTTCCCGGTGCTGGCCATCAAGGTGCTGGCCTTCGCCCAGCACGCCGATGACCGGCGTGGCCACCGGCTCGCCGGCCTGGCCTACACGGCCGGCGTGGTGCTGTCCTTCGTGGCGCTGGGCGCCCTGCTGGTGGGCCTGCGCGCCGCCGGTGAGCAGATCGGCTGGGGTTTCCAGCTGCAGAACCCGGCCGTGGTGGCCGGCCTGGCGCTGCTGTTCACCCTGATCGGCCTCAACCTCGCCGGGCTGTTCGAATTCAAGCAACTGGTGCCAGGCTCGCTGGCCATGCTGCAATTGCGCCACCCCATGGCCGACGCTTTCCTGACCGGCGTGCTGGCCGTGGCCATCGCCTCGCCGTGCACCGCACCCTTCATGGGCGCCTCGCTCGGGCTGGCGGTGGGCCTGCCCACGTTGCAGGCCCTGGCCGTGTTCGCCGCCATGGGCCTGGGGCTGGCCCTGCCTTATTTGGCGGCCAGCCTGTGGCCGGCGGTGGCGCGCGCGCTGCCGCGCCCCGGCCCATGGATGAACACCCTGCGCCAGTTCATGGCCTTCCCCATGCTGGCCACCGTGGTCTGGCTGCTCTGGGTGCTGGGCCAGCAGACCGGCACCGACGGCCTGGCCGCCGCGCTGGCCCTGCTGGTGGCGCTGGCCCTGGTGCTGTGGGCCTGGGGCCGGCAGGGGCGCACGCGTCAGGTGCTGGGCACCCTGTCGCTGGCCGGCCTGGTCGCGCTGGCCTGGGGCCTGGGGCCACAGGTCACGCGCCTGGCGCCGCTGGACACGGGCAGCGTGGCCGCCGACGCCTCGGGCTGGCAGGCCTGGTCGCCCGCGCGCATGGCGCAGTGGCAGGCCGAGGGCAAGCCGGTGTTCGTGGACTACACCGCCGCCTGGTGCGTGACCTGCCAGTTCAACAAGAAAACCGTGCTGACCGACGCCGGCCTGCTGGGCGAGATGCGCACGCGTGGCGTGGTGCTGGCCCGCGCCGACTGGACCCGCCGCGACCCGGCCGTGACCCAGGCCCTGAGCGCGCTCGGCCGCAACGGCGTGCCGGTCTACGCCATCTACCGCGCCGGCGCCGCGCCGGTCGTCCTGTCCGAGCTGCTGAGCGTCAACGAGGTGCGCTCGGCGCTGGCCCGTTTGTGATCCACCCCGACAGGAGAGCCCCATGCGACGACGTTTCCTGACCCTGGCCATCGCCGCCACCGTGCTCGCGGCATGGGGTGCCCACGCCGCCACCGTGGGCCAGCCGGCGCCCGATTTCAGTCTCACCGACGTCCACGGCAAGACCGTGCGCCTGAGCGACTTCAAGGGCCAGCACGTGGTGCTGGAGTGGAACAACCCCGGCTGCCCCTTCGTGCGCAAGCACTACCAGGGCAACCTGCAGGCGCTGCAAAAGGAGTTCACCGCCCGGGGCGTGGTCTGGCTGGCCATCAACTCGACCGAGGACGCCAGCACCGATTTCAGAACGCCGCCCCAGCTGGCGCGCTGGATGGCCGAGAAGCAGGCCGCGCCCACGGCGGTGCTGATGGACGAGGACGGCGTGGTGGGTCGGGCCTACAACGCGCGCGTCACGCCCCACATGTACATCGTCAACCCGCAGGGCCGGCTGGCCTACGCGGGCGCCATCGACAGCGTGCCGTCGGCACGGGTGGGCGACATCGACCGCGCCACCAACTTCGTGCGCCAGGGGCTCAACGAAGCGCTGGCGGGCAAGCCGATATCGGTCGCGCAGAACCAGGCCTACGGCTGCAGCATCAAGTACAAGCCGGCGGCGGGCTGACATGCCCCGGGCCATGGCTGCGTACACTGCGGCCATGAGCGACATCCAAACCCTCAGGAACGTGCTGGCCCAATGCCGCACCCTCGCGGTGGTGGGCCTTTCGCCCCAGTGGCACCGGCCCAGCTTCTTCGCGGCCAAGTACATGCAAAGCCACGGCTACCGCATCGTGCCGGTCAACCCCATCGTGGCCCGCGAGGGCGGCGAGATACTGGGCGAGCGCTGCTTTGCCAGCGTGACGGAGGCCGCCGCCGCGCTGGCGGTGCAGGGCCTCAGGATCGACATGGTGGACTGCTTCCGCAAGAGCGAGGACATTCCGCCCATCGTCGACGAGGCCATCGCCATCGGCGCCCACTGCCTGTGGCTGCAGCTGGGCATACGCAACGAGGCGGTGGCCGCGCAAGCCCGCGCCGCCGGCCTCACGGTGATCGAGGACCGCTGCGTCAAGATCGAGCACGCCCGGCTGTTCGGCGGCCTCAACTGGGCCGGCGTCAACACCCGCGTGATTTCGGCCAAGCGGCCCCACGTTCTTCCCTACTGATCCCATGGCTCAAGACCGCGACTACGGCTTCGGCACCCGCGCCATCCACGCCGGCGCCATCCCCGACCCGGTGACCGGCGCGCGCGCCACGCCCATCCACCAGACCACCAGCTTCGTCTTCGACAGCGCCGAACACGCGTCCAGCCTGTTCAACCTGCAGACCTTCGGCAACGTCTACAGCCGCATCAGCAACCCCACCGTGGCGGTGCTGGAAGAGCGCGTGGCCAGCCTGGAGGGCGGACGCGCCGCGCTGGCCTGCGCCAGCGGCATGGCCGCGCAGATGACGGCCCTGCTGGCCATCCTCAAGGCGGGCGACCACATCGTGGCCGCCTCCACCCTCTACGGCGGCTCGGTCGGCCAGCTGGGGCTGGGTTTCGAGCGGCTGGGCATACACACCACCTTTGTCGACCCGGCCGACCCCGACAACTTCCGCCGCGCCATGCGGCCCAACACCCGCGCCGTCTACGGCGAGACCCTGGGCAACCCGCTGGTCAACGTGTTCGATATCGAGGCGGTGGCGCAGGTGGCGCACGGGCACGGCGTGCCCCTGGTGATCGACAACACCGTGGCCTCGCCCTACCTGTGCAACCCCTTCGCCTTCGGCGCCGACATCGTGGTGCACAGCGCCACCAAATACCTCGGCGGCCACGGCACCACCATGGCCGGCGTGGTGGTGGAGTCGGGCAAGTTCGACTGGGGCAACGGCCTGTTCCCCGACATGGTCGAGCCCAGCCGGGCTTACCACGGCGTCAAGTTCTACGAGACCTTTGGCGACTTCGGCTACACCATGAAGGCGCGTCTGGAGGTCAACCGCACCTTCGGCGCCGTGTTGTCGCCGCTCAACGCCTGGCTCATCCTGCAGGGCATCGAAACCCTGCACCTGCGCATGCAAGCGCACTGCCGCAACGCGCTGCGCGTGGCCGAGTACCTGCGCGAACACCCGCTGGTGGCCTGGGTCAACTACCCCGGCCTGAGCGACTCGCCCCACCACGCGCTGGCGAAGAAGCAGTTCCGCGCCGTCGACGGCGGCCCCGGCTGCTCGGGCATCCTCACCTTCGGCATCCGCGCCGACGACCCGGCGCGCGCTGGTGAACGCTTCATCGACGCCTGCGAATTCCTGAGCCACCTGGCCAACATCGGCGACGCCAAGACCCTGGTCATCCACCCCGCCTCCACCACCCACCGGCAGTTGAGCGAAGAAGAACTGAAAAAGGCCGGCGTCGGGCCCGACATGGTCCGCCTGAGCGTGGGCATCGAGGACGTGGAGGACATCCTCTGGGACATCGATCAGGCCTTGCGGCGGGCGGTGTGAGTCCTCAAGGCCGCAACTGCAGCACCGCCTCGCCCGACACCGGATCGGTCACGCCCAGGCCGTTGCCCAGGTCTTCCAGCAGGGGCCGCAGGCGGTCCAGGTTGCCGATCATGGCGGGGCGGGCGTCGATGAGGCTTTGTTGGCTGTCCCACTCGCCGATCACGCAATAGGTGCTCTCGCCCGTCTTCACCAGCGAGAACTGGCGCAGCCCGGGCAGATCGGCCTTCATGGTCCGGTGGATGTCGACGAACTCGACCTCGCGGCCAGGCTTCAAGCGGAAACGCACGACGTTGAATGCGGTCATATGGCCTCCTGATTGGGGCACATAGTGTGGCGCTGTTTGTCGTGGGCGTCTATGGTGCGGTGGCGGGCCACTCAGCGGCCTGCAAGCGTGCCCGGCAGTCCGGCGTGCCAAGCCACAAACGCCACCACATTGAAGCCCACCGTCGCCCAGAACGCGGCCACGAAAGACGGCTTGGTTGTCTTGTGGCGCAGCAGCTGCTGCGCGAGCAGGCCACCGGGCCAGCCACCCACCAGATCGAGCGCGTGCAGCGTCTGTTCCGAGGTGCGCCAGTCCCGACGCACAGCGGCCGACTTGTCGAACACATAGGCGAAGAAGGACAGGGCGCTGGCGCCGCCATAGATCAGCGCCACCACCGGTTGAAAACCCCAGCGCCAGAACACACCGCCCGCCAAGGCAACAAAGGCCGGAATGGCCAGCAGGCGCGGCAAGGACCACGAGGCCGGGGCCTCGACACGCGTGTTGGTGGCTGGGCGCGCGCGCACCGCGAACCGCACTCCCGTCGCCCGCTTCTTGCCATTGGGCCCCACCTCCACGCGGAAGCTGAGCACCTGGCCCACCTGCGGCCGGCCCGTGCCCGGCGGAAACGCCTTGATGTGCACAAAAATGTCTTGCCCGCCCTGCGCGGGCGTGATGAACCCAAACCCCCGGTCGTCGTGCCAGGTGGTCAGGGTGCCGTCGATGGACATGGGGGCGTGCGATGCGCGCACGCCGTCACTTGCGTGCCGCATCCGCTTCCTTCCTGTACGTGTCGTAAGGCGTATTCGCGTCTTTCAGGCACCGGTCGCGCGCGGCGGTGTCGGCTTGCTTCAGGCACTCAGCCCGCTGGCTGCTGCGGCCGGCCGCGTAGAACTGTTCCGTGGAGCAGGCGAGCAGCAACACGGTGCTGAGGGCGAGTGTGAGGGTGGTGCGCATGGGCGTTGTGGGTGAGCCAGTTACTCGGGTTGATGGCAGGCGACGCAGAGCTTGTTGCCATCGGGGTCGCGAAAGTACGCGCCGTAATAGTGGGCGTGGTACTGCGGGCGCAGGCCCGGCGGGCCCTCGCAGGTGCCACCGCTGGCCAAGGCCAGGGCGTGAACGGCATCCACCTGCCGCCGCGACGCCGCCAGAAAAGCCACCATCTGGCCATTGCCCGGCTGGTGGGCTTGCTGATCGTGTGGGCGGCCGATGAGAAACAACGGCCGGGGATCGGGTGCCGATTGCCAGCCCGCCCATGGGCGGCTGTCTTCTTGAAAGCGGAACTGGATGCCCAGGGCGTCAAGCACCGGTTTGTAGAACGCCAGTGCGCGCTCGAAATCGGTGATGCCGACCATGATGTGGGAGAACATGGGTCATACCTCCAGTGCGTATCTCGCGTTGCCGTTGGCTGCTGCGTGTGGTGACTCGGGGGTGTGGATTCCATGTCGGCACGGGACATTCACCTCCCACAACAGATGCCGGATAGACGACTGCAGGTGCTCTACCCATTGGTTCCCAATCGATCACGCTCTTGCTGTTGAGGGGGAGTGGGCTGCTGCCGGTTTCACAGACACCTTGTTCAGGTGGAAGATGAAACCGGAGGTGGTCTATGGAGAGAAGAAGGACATTCAGCCGAAAGTTCAAGCTCGAGGCGGTCAAGCTGGTCACCGAGCGTGGCGTGGCTGTGGCCCAAGGGCCTTGCCGGTGGAGGTCCGCTCGAGTGGTTAGGCGTCATTAATCTCGCGACCACGCTTGTGCTTCCACGGTTAGGTTGAAGTGTCCCTGAAATCGCTCTCTGTCCAGCCGTTACGCCGCTGGAGCATTGGCTTGTAGTGAAGATTGAGATCGCGAACCTCCCGCAAGAATGCTTCAGGAACAGAGGTTGCCTCGTTCCATTCGTTCGCAGGGTCGAATTTCAACCGAATGGATTTGTGCTTTGCCTCGTACTCCCAGAACTCTCGCTCGTCGCGCTCCTCTTGAAGGCGCAGCGCTTTTCGCGTGGCAAGTTCCTGGCGCACGATCTTCGTGAGTTGAAACGCACCGAAGGCAGCCAGACCTAGGATTGCGACCAAGAGGAGAGTGGCAACGTTCATTTCTCTGGCGGGATTTTGGGCTTTGTGGGTCGCACGCGCTTTCGAGCAGTGACTTTGACGCCTGACTAGAAATAGACAACAACCCGCAGCTTGCTTGAGGTCGAACAAAAAGGCGCTGTGTGCGCACCCACTCTTGCGCTGCGGTCAGATCGGCGGGTTTTAGGCAAACCAAAAAATTCCCGGATGCGCAGCCTGTCGGCGTGAAGGGATGGTTCGTCTCGCATGGGGCGTTGTTGTGGTCTGTGATGCAAGTTGAGGCGTGCGAGTTGGGTTCGCCAAGCGCGGTGGATTCAACGGTTGGCATCGTTTCTATCACATGGGTTCGTTGCCCGCCACCTTTGTGTCTCGGCGTCATGGTGGCCCCTCCCGCCCACCCCGGATAATCCCCCCTTCTCCCAGACTTCCCCCAAGCGGACCCGCCCGATGACTTTCGCCCCCCTGCAAAACGACACCTTCCTGCGCGCCTGCCTGCGCCAGGCCACCGATCACACGCCGCTGTGGCTGATGCGCCAGGCCGGTCGCTACCTGCCGGAGTACCGTGCCACGCGCGCGCAGGCTGGCAGTTTCATGGGGCTGGCCACGAACGTGGACTACGCGACCGAGGTGACGCTGCAGCCGCTGGAGCGTTACCCGCTGGACGCGGCCATCCTGTTCTCTGACATCCTGACCGTGCCGGATGCCATGGGCCTGGGCTTGACGTTTGCCTTGGGCGAGGGGCCGAAGTTTGCCAAGAACGTGCGCGACGAGGCGGCGGTCAAGGCGCTGGCCGTGCCCGACATGGAGAAGCTGCGCTACGTGTTCGACGCCGTCACCAGCATCCGCAAGGCCTTGAACGGCCGGGTGCCGCTGATCGGTTTTTCGGGCAGCCCCTGGACGCTGGCCTGCTACATGGTCGAGGGCGGCGGCTCGGACGATTACCGCGCCGTCAAGACCTTGATGTACCAGCGCCCCGACATCATGCACCAGATGCTGGCCATCAACGCCGACGCGGTGGCGCTGTACCTCAACACGCAGATCGATGCCGGCGCGCAGGCCGTGATGGTGTTCGACAGCTGGGGCGGCGTGCTGGCCGATGGCAATTTCCAGGACTTCAGCCTGGCCTACACGCGCCGCGTGCTGGCCCAGCTCAAGCGTACCGGGGTGGACGGACAGGTGGTGCCGCGCATCGTTTTCACCAAGGGCGGGGGGCTGTGGCTGGACGACATGAAGCCGCTGGACTGCGAGGTGCTGGGCCTGGACTGGACGGTCAACCTGGGCGCCGCGCGGGCCCAGGTGGGCAGCGGGGCCGGCGCCAAGGCGCTGCAGGGCAACCTCGACCCCAATGTGTTGTTCGCCAATGCGGCCCAGATCGAGGCCGAGGCCGAGCGCGTGCTGCGCAGCTTTGGCGCGCCACACACCGACAAGGGCAGCACCGGCCCCACCCACATCTTCAACCTGGGCCACGGCATCAGCCAGTTCACGCCGCCCGAGAGCGTGGCCGTGCTGGTGGAGGCGGTGCACCGCATTTCGCGCCAGATGCGTGCGGCTTGACGGGTTTCGCGCGACCGCGCATAGCACAAAAATCGGCCGTTTTGGAGACTTGACAACCCGACTTATGCACACTTTCGATGTTGCGGCGCGGCATGGTTTCAACTTGTAAGCGCTACAAATTTCATCCCGTGCAAAACGTCTAAGTGGTTGATTTATATGGGTTTTGAAAGTTGCTTTTTTTCCGGGCAATCCAACAAAAGCCTTGATTTTCAAGGCCTTCCGTCCGCATTCAGGCAACTATCAACAAAGTTATCCACAGAAAATCGGGATATCGTCCAAAACGCTGTCAAATCAAATACTTAAGTGCGATACCGCATGTGAGACAGCACAAAACCGCGCCAACATGAGCCACCTGCTCCCCGTGGTGGTGGCCACCCCCGCGCACAGCGGCCTGGGCCCCAGCCTGACCTACGAACACCCCCACCTGCTGCCGCCCGGCACGCTGGTGCGGGTGCCGCTGGGCAAACGCGAGGTGCTGGGCGTGGTGTGGGACGGTGCGCCAGCCGAGGGCGGCGCCGACATGGCCACCCGCCCCATCACCGAGGCGCTGGACGCGCTGGTGCCGCTGCCGGCGGCCTGGCGGCAGCTGGTGGGATTTGCCGCCCGCTACTACCAGCGCAGCCTGGGCGAGGTGTCGCTGGCCGCCCTGCCGCCGCAGCTGCGCGAACTCAATGGCGTGCAGCTGGCGCGCCGGCTCAAGCGGGCGCCAGCCGCCCCGGCCACCCATGTGCCGCCCGCCCTGCCCGAGCTCAGCCCTGAACAGCAGGACGCCATGGTCCGCCTCGACAGCGCGCGCCAGCCGGTGTTGCTGTTTGGCAGCACCGGCAGCGGCAAGACCGAGATCTACCTGCGCGCGGTGCAGCAGCTGCTGGACGCCGACCCCTTGGCCCAGGCGCTGGTCATGGTGCCCGAGATCAACCTCACGCCCCAGCTGGAAACCCGCTTTGGCGAACGTTTTGGCGCCGCTGGCGTGGTGGCCATGCACAGCGGCATGACGCCGCCGCAGCGCCTGGCCAGCTGGCTGGCCGCCCACAGCGGCGCGGTGCGCATCGTGCTGGGCACGCGCATGGCGGTGTTCGCCAGCCTGCCGCACCTGCGCCTGATCGTGGTCGACGAGGAACACGACCCCAGCTACAAGAGCCAGGAAGGCGCGCGCTATTCGGCGCGCGACCTCGCCGTCTACCTGGCCAAGCAGGTCAACGACGCCCACTCCACCGAGGCCACCGGC
Source organism: Hydrogenophaga sp. OTU3427 (assembly GCF_038440225.1). Taxonomy (NCBI): domain Bacteria; kingdom Pseudomonadati; phylum Pseudomonadota; class Betaproteobacteria; order Burkholderiales; family Comamonadaceae; genus Hydrogenophaga; species Hydrogenophaga sp. OTU3427. The sequence continues at coordinate 71,779 of NZ_JASATI010000023.1, forward strand.
CCGGCCCACTGCCGCGTGCTGCTGGGTTCGGCCACGCCCTCGCTGGAGAGCTGGCACGCCGCCGAGAGTGGACGCTACCTGCGCCTGGCCATGCCCAGCCGCATCGGCGGCGGCAGCCTGCCGCGCCTGCGCCTGGTCGACATGAACCACCAGCCGCGCAAGACCCTGCTGGCCCAGCCGCTGCTGGACGCCATCACCGAACGCATCGCGCGCGGCGAACAAAGCCTGCTGCTGCTCAACCGCCGGGGCTACGCGCCGGTGCTGGCCTGCCACGACTGCGGCTGGAAAAGCGAGTGCGCCCACTGCAGCGCCCACCGCGTGTTCCACAAGATCGACCGCACCCTGCGCTGCCACCACTGCGGCTTCACCGAGCGCGTGCCGCGCGCCTGCCCGGCCTGCGGCAACCTCGACATCGCGCCGCTGGGCCGGGGCACCGAGCAGATCGAGGAGCACATCATCGAACGCCTGGCCGGCGTGTTGCGCCCCGACGGCACCCCCGCGCAGGTGGCCCGCATGGACGCCGACAGCACCCGCCTCAAGGGCAGCCTGGAGCAGCACCTGGCGCGCATGCACAGCGGCGAAGTGGACGTGCTGGTGGGCACGCAGATGGTGGCCAAGGGCCACGACTTCCGCCGCATCACCCTGGTGGCCAGCGTCAACGCCGACGCCGCCCTGTTCGCCAGCGACTGCCGCGCGCCCGAGCGCCTGTTCGCCCTGCTGATGCAGGCCGCCGGCCGCGCCGGGCGCGACGCCAGCCTGGGCGCGACCAGCGAGATGTGGGTGCAGACCGGCTACCCCCAGCACCCGCTGTTCGCCGCGCTGCGCCAGCACGACTACCCCAAGTTCGCGGCCCAGGAACTGAGCGACCGCGAGGCCGCCGCCATGCCGCCGTTTGCCCACCAGGCCCTGGTGCGGGCCGACGCGCGCAGCCAGGAAACGGCGCAGGCCTTCCTCAACGAAGCGGCCGCCCTGGCCACCGAACTGCCCGGCGCCGACCAGGTGACGGTGTTCCCCGCCGTGCCCATGACCATCCAGCGAGTGGCCAATGTGGAGCGCGCCCAGATGCTGCTGGAAAGCCCGTCGCGCATCGCGCTGCAGCGCTTTCTGGCGGCCTGGCAGCCCACGCTGCTGGCCGTGCGCCAGGGCCCGGCCGGCAAGGGGCTGGTGCGCTGGGCCATCGATGTGGACCCGCTGAACCTGTGATCGCGCTTATGGGCGCAGTTGCGTCCAGCGGGGCAGCTGAAAGCGGGCGAAATCGGCGTCGAAGCTGACCAGGCGCAGTCCGGCGGCCTGCGCCGTGGCGGCCAGCCAGGCATCGGTCCACAGGCGGGGTGGCGGCTCCGGCGCCAGCAGTTTGGGCAGGACGGCGTCGGCGCTTTCGTGGTCGGGCACAAAGGCCACGCCGGGCTGGGCGCGCAGCTCGCGGTAGACGCCATGCGCCTGCACCAGGCTCAACGCGCCATCGCCCATCAGCTTGGGCTGGCTCAGCAGCCGCACCAGGCCCATCATGGTGGGGCGGCAGAAGCACAGGCGCTGACCGCGGGCCATGGCTTCTGCCATGCCGTCCCAATACTGGCGGGCGGCGCCGTGGTGCGGGTGTTCGGGCATCACCAGAGCCAGCCACACGTTGAGGTCGGGCAGGTCGCCTTGCAAAGGTGGCGTGGTGTCGGTCAGCCAGGCGGCGGGCGGCTCGGCCGTGTGCTGACGCGTCGTCTTGAGCTCACTCATCGGCCAGGGCGCTGAGGTCGGCATGGCTCAGCAGGGACACCGGCAGCGCCAGCGGGCGGCCCAGCCGCACCTCTGGCAGTGGCGCGGGGGGCGGCACGGACACCGGTGCCTGCAATCCCCGGGTGACCAGCTCCAGCACCAGGTCGCGCAGGCTGCGCCCCTCCAGGGCCGCGCGGGCCTTGAGGTGACGCATCAGCTCGTCGGGCAGGTCCAGGGTAGTTCGCATAAAAGCATATTAATGCGTTGGCGACTGCGTGCGAAGTGCGGCTCGACGAGCGGGCGCGCTCAGGGCCTGTCGGTGGGGCCGTCCTGCACGAATTCCACCGAATGCCGCACCCGGCGCAGCTCGGGCGCGTCCGACGCCGCCCAGGCCCGCACCTGCGCCAGGAACAGGGCGATGAAGCGGGCGGCGGCGTGGGAGGGCGCTTCCTGCGCGCGGCGGATGATGCCCACCACGTGGGTGCGGAAGCGTTCGCGCAGCTGCAGCGCCACCAGGCTGTGGCGCAGGCTGTCGGTTTCCACCAGCGGCCAGGGGCAGAAGGCCACCATGTCGGTCTGCTGCACCAGGGTCTGCACCATCAGGGCGGAGTGCGCCACGTGGATGTGGTGCTGGGGCGGCGTCACGCCGTGCTGGCCGAACAGGTTGTCCATCAGCGACGCCCGTTCGCCGGGGGTGAAGTTCAGGATCCAGTCGTCGTCCAGCAGCTCGGTGATGGACTGGGCGCCCGCGCGCGGGTGGCCGCGCCGGGCCACCACCGTCATCTCGTAGCTGAACAGCGGCTGCGCCTGCAGGCCCCGCATGGCGTCGTCGGCCGCGATGCGTCCGATCACCAGGTCGAGGCCGCCCTCGCGCAGCTTGGGGTAGGCCTGGGCGGACAGGCCGTCGAACAGCTCCAGTTGCACGTGGGGCAGTTCGGCGCGGAAGACCGGGACCACCCGGGCCATCAGCGTCTGCGCCACCCAGGGCGTGATGCCGATGCACAGGCGCTCCTGGCCGCCCGAGTCGCGGTGCCGGGCCAGGGCCTCGTCGGCCAGCCGCAGCTGGGCCAGCACCTGCTGGGCGTGGGCCAGCAGGTCCAGGCCCGCCGGCGTGAAGCCGATGCCGCCGCCACGGCGGGTCAGCAGCGCCACCCGGGCATCGGCCTCCAGCTCGCGCAGGCCCTGCGTGACCGTGGCCTGGCTGACCCCCAGGGCACGCGCGGCCGCGCGGATGCCGCCCGCCGAAGCGAGGGCGACAAGGTGGCGGAGCTGGTGCACTTTCATGCCGGCCCATTATGGGCACACCTGGTCAAAAGACAGGCATTGCCATTCAATGAAAGGCATGACCTGCCTGACGGCGGGGCGGCGCGGCTCCTAGACTTTGTCCCATGTCATCCACCCCCCACACCACCGCCGCCGCCGACAAGGTCTTGCCCGCGGTGCGCGAGATCGCCGCCGAGATGGTGGCGCTGCGCCACCAGATCCACGCCCACCCGGAACTGGCCTACGAGGAATTTGTCACCAGCGACCTGGTGGCCAGCCGACTGGCCGAGTGGGGCTACGCGGTCCACCGTGGCCTGGCCGGCACCGGCGTGGTCGCCACCCTGCGGCGCGGCAGCGGCACCAAGCGCCTGGGCCTGCGGGCCGACATGGACGCCCTGCCCATCCAGGAAACCACCGGCCTGCCCTATGCCAGCCAGGTGGCGGGCAAGATGCACGCCTGCGGCCACGATGGCCACACCGCCATCTTGCTGGCGGCGGCCCGGGCCATCGCCCGGCAGCCCGACTTCGACGGCACGCTGCACCTGATCTTCCAGCCGGCCGAAGAAGGCCTGGGCGGCGCCCGGCGCATGATCGAGGAGGGGCTGTTCGAGCGTTTTCCCTGCGACGCGGTGTTCGCGCTGCACAACATGCCCGGTTCCCCGGTGGGTCGGTTCGGCTTCAAGGAAGGCCCGTTCCTGGCGTCCTCCGACTCGGTGATGGTGACCGTGACCGGGCGTGGCGGCCATGGCTCGACGCCGCACCTGACGGCCGACCCGGTGGTGGCGGCGGCCCACATCATCGTGGCGCTGCAGACCATCGTCTCGCGCAACGTCGACCCGCGCGACGTGGCCGTGGTGTCGGTGGGCGCCATCCACGGCGGCGATGCGCCCAACGTCATTCCCGGCAGCGTCACCATGCGCCTGACGGTGCGCGCCCACCGGCCCGAGATCCGCGCCATGCTGCGCGAGCGCATCACCGAGCTGGTGCAGGCCCAGGCGCGCACGCTGGGCGTGAGCGCCGAGGTGGACTACCACTGGCGCTACCCGGCCCTGGTCAACGACGAGGCGGCCACCCGGTTCGCGCGCCAGGTGGCGCTGGACTGGCTGGGCGAGGACGGTGTGCTGCCGCCGCTGCAGCCGCTGACGGGCAGCGAGGACTTTGCCTTCATGCTGGAGCACTGCCCCGGCAGCTACCTTATCGTGGGCAACGGCGAAGGCGATCACCACGCGACCGGGGGCTGCTCGGTGCACAACCCGGGCTACGACTTCAACGACGCCATGCTGCCCATCGCGGCCAGTTACTGGGTCCAGCTGGTGCGCCGCTTCCTCGCACCCTCGGCCTGAGAACGTCAACACGTTCTGAACGCTTCCCGATTCCTCCACCTTGCCCCACACCACCATGTCTCACCGCTCACCACCCGTCCGCCGCCGCCTCGCACTTGCCGTCCTGGGCCTGGCCGCCGCCGCTTCCCTCCCGCCCGTGGCCGCCCAGACGGCCTACCCGGCCAGGCCGATCCGGGTGGTGGTGGGCTACGCGCCCGGTGGCTCGGTCGACATGGTCGCCCGCGTGGTGGCCGACATCCTGACCGCCAAGCTGGGCGCCACCGTGGTGGTGGAGAACCTGGCCGGCGCGGCCGGCGTGGTGGCCGCGCAGCGCGTGGTCGGCAGCCCGGCCGACGGCTACACCCTGCTGGCCGGGTCGAGCAACGAAATGGTGGCCACCGGCCTGGTGAATCCGGCGCAGAAATACGACCCGCAGACGGACCTCACGCCCGTGGGCGTGGTCGCCACCGCCTCGGTGCTGCTGGTGGCCGGCCCCAAGCTGAACGTGCACACCACCGACGAGTTCCTCACGCTGCTCAAGCGCCACCCGGGCAAGTACAGCTACGGCAGCTCGGGCGTGGGCTCGCTCCAGCATTTCGCCGCCGAGCTCCTGAAGCAGCGGGCCGGCGTGTTCATGACCCACATCCCCTACCGTGGCACGGCCGCGCTGACCAGCGATCTGGTCGGCGGGTCGCTGGACTTCGCCCTGGTGTCGCCCACCGCCGCCGCGCCCTTCCTGCAGAACCAGCGCTTCACGGCCCTGGGCATCACGTCGGCCAAGCGATTCCCGTCCTTGCCCCAGGTGCCGGCGCTGGGCGAGCACCCGCAGCTCAAGGGCTACGAACTGTCGGGCTGGTTCGCGCTGGCCGCCCCCAGGGGCCTGCCGCCCGAGATCACCCAGCGGCTGAACGCGGCGCTCAAGGCCGGCCTGGCCGAACCCGCCTACCGCCGCCGGCTGGAGGAGGGCGGCGCCATCCCCGCGACGGGTGGCGAAGACCTGGCGCGGCTGATGCGTGAAGACGCGGACAAGTACCGGCAGCTGGTCAAGTTCGCCAACATGCGCGAGTGACCTTGGCGCCCCCCGCCGTCTGACCTGGCCAAGCCAGCCCGGCGGTGCCCCCGGCTGGGCCGTTTCGTGCCGCGCTGCTCAGGGCTCCGGGGTGTCGGTGTCCAGATCGCCCTGGGCCAGCCGCACCCGCGCGGCGGCGGCCAGGGCCTGGTACTTCAGCTTGAAGGCGTCCAGCCTGTCCTCTTCCAGTTCTTCCAGGTCCATCAGGGCGTTGTGCGCGCCCTGCGTGGCGCGTATGAGTTCGTCCAGCTTGAGCTGAATCGCCTCGGTGTCACGGTTCTGGGTGTTCTGGATCAGGAACACCATCAGGAAGGTGATGATGGTGGTGCCGGTGTTGATGACCAGCTGCCAGGTGTCGCTGAAGCCGAACAGCGGCCCGGTCAGCACCCACACGATGATGGTGCCCACGGCCATCGTGAAGACACGCGGACGGCCGCAGAAATGGGCGGTCGATTTGGCGAATCGGGCGTACCAGCTGGCTTGGCGCATGGGTGGTCCTTGGCGGTGGATGGGCGTGCCGCCAGTATCGCCACATGGGCCGGCTTGGGACGAAAAAAAGCCGCGCGACAGGGCCACGCGGCTTGGGGTGGGCTTCTGGCCGGCTTCAGAAACGGTCGAGGTTCATGACCTTGGTCCAGGCGGCGGCGAAGTCGCGGGCGAACTTGCTCGCGTTGTCGTTCTGGGCGTAGGCCTCGGCGATGGCGCGCAGCTGCGAGTTGGAGCCGAAGGCCAGGTCGACGCGGGTGGCCGTCCACTTCACGGCGCCGGTCTGGCGGTCGCGGCCTTCATAGGTGTTGTCGCCGGTGGGTTTCCAGGCGGTGGACATGTCGACCAGGTTCACAAAGAAGTCGTTGGTCAACTGGCCGGCGCGTTGGGTGAACACGCCGTGTGTCGATCCGCCGTGGTTGGCGCCCAGCACCCGCAGACCGCCGACCAGCACCGCCATCTCGGGTGCGCTCAGGCCCAGCAGCTGCGCCTTGTCCACCAGCATTTCCTCGGGCGAGACGTTGTAGGCCTTCTTGCGGTAGTTGCGGAAGCCATCGGCCACGGGTTCGAGCACCGCGAACGATTCGGCATCGGTCATCGCGGCCGTGGCGTCGGTGCGGCCCGGGGTGAAGGGCAGGCTCACCTGGTGACCGGCCGCCTGGGCGGCCTGCTCCACGCCCACGTTGCCGGCCAGCACGATGAGGTCGGCCAGCGACACCTTCTTGCCACCGGCGGCGCTGGCGTTGAAGGCACGCTGCACCTCCTCCAGCACCGCCAGCACCTTGGCCAGTTGGGCCGGCTGGTTGGCCTCCCAGTCCTTCTGGGGCGCCAGGCGGATGCGCGCGCCGTTGGCGCCGCCGCGTTTGTCCGAACCCCGGAAGGTGGACGCCGAGGCCCAGGCGGTGGACACCAGTTCGGCCACGCTCAGGCGGGCGGCGGCGATGCGGGCCTTCAGCTCGGCGATGTCGCGGGCGTCCACCAGCGGGTGGTCGACGGCCGGCACCGGGTCCTGCCAGATCAGGTCCTCGGCCGGCACCTCGGGGCCCAGGTACAGGGCCTTGGGGCCCATGTCGCGGTGGGTCAGCTTGAACCAGGCGCGGGCGTAGGCGTCGGCGAACTCGTCGGGGTGGGCGGCGAAATGGCGCGAAATCTTCTCGTAGGCCGGGTCGAAGCGCAGCGACAGGTCGGCCGTGGTCATGTGCGGCGGGTGCTTTTTATGGGGGTCGTGGGCGTCCACCACCATGTCCTCGGGGGCCACGTCCTTGGCGCGCCACTGGATGGCACCGGCGGCCGTGGTCATCTGCTCCCACTCGTACTTGAACAGCACCTTGAAATAGCCCATGTCCCACTGGGTGGGGTTGGGCTTCCAGGCGCCCTCGAAGCCGCTGGTGGTGGTATCGCCACCCTTGCCGCTGCCATGCTGGTTGATCCAGCCCAGGCCCATCTCCTCCATGGGCGCGGCCTCGGGCTCGGGGCCCACCAGGGCGGCGTCACCCGCGCCGTGCATCTTGCCGAAGGTGTGGCCGCCAGCCACCAGGGCCACGGTCTCGTAGTCGTTCATGGCCATGCGGGCGAAGGTCTCGCGCACGTCCTGGCCCGAAGCCACCGGGTCGGGCTTGCCGTCCGGGCCTTGGGGGTTCACGTAGATCAGGCCCATCTGCACGGCGGCCAGCGGGCTTTCCAGTTCGCGCTCGCCGCTGTAGCGGCTGTTGGGCTTGTCGCTGGTGGCCAGCCACTCCTTTTCGGCACCCCAGTAGATGTCTTCTTCCGGCGCCCAGATGTCGGCCCGGCCGCCGCCGAAGCCGAAGGTCTTGAAGCCCATGGTCTCCATGGCCACGTTGCCGGCCAGCACGAACAGGTCGGCCCAGGAGATGGCGTTGCCGTACTTCTGCTTGAGCGGCCACAGCAGGCGGCGCGCCTTGTCGAGGTTGCCGTTGTCGGGCCAGCTGTTGAGCGGTGCGAAGCGCTGGTTGCCGGTGTTGGCGCCGCCACGGCCGTCGGCGGTGCGGTAGGTGCCGGCCGCGTGCCAGGCCATGCGGATGAACAGGCCGCCGTAGTGGCCATAGTCGGCCGGCCACCAGTCCTGGGACTGCGTCATCAACGCGGCCATGTCTTTTTTCAGGGCCGCGTAGTCCAGCTTTTTGAAGGCTTCGGCATAGTCGAAGTCGGGGTCCATGGGGCTGGAGACCGGCTGGTGCTGGTGCAGGATGGACAGGTTGAGCTGCTTGGGCCACCAGTCGGCGTTGGACTGGGCGCCATGGGTGGCGCGGGCGCCGCCAGCGGCGTGGAAGGGGCACTTGGCCTCTGCGGACGGTTGGGTCATGGTGGGTCTCCTTGAGGTGACAAAAAGCGGATCAGCTGGCCAGCGCCAGGGCGGCGAGGCGTTCCAGCCACTCGCCCGGCAGGTCCAGCATGGCGAAGGTGTTTGACGCTGTCATGTCGGGCTCCCGGTGTGTGTTGGAGCCTTCACTTTAGGATTTCACAATCGATTTTGCCATTCGATTGTTGATATCTATGTAATAGGCGGCGCCTATGGCCGCGCGGCGTCGGGGTCAGCGCGTCAGCGACACCGCGCCCGAGAAGGTGAGGAAGGCCGCCGCCGTCGACACCAGGATGATGCGGGCGATGCGGCCGTTGTCCGCGCCCAGGCGCTCGGCCAGCAGCGAGACGTTGCTGGCGCTGGGCAGGGCGGCCACCAGCACCATGACCTTGAGGGCAAAGGGGTCCAGCGGCGCACCCAGCTGGATGGCGCCAGCACCGGCCAGCAGCACCAGCAGCGGGTGCAGCACCAGCTTCATCAGCGCCACCGGCAGGTAGTCGCTCAGCGGCATCGGGTGGTTGGACGTCATCTGCGAGCGCGCCAGCACCGCGCCAATGGTGAACAGCGCCACCGGAGAGGCCGCGTCGGCGAGCAGCCAGACGGTTTTCTCGACCGGACCGGGCAGGCTGAACTGCACGGCCGAGGCCGCCGCGCCCAGGATGATGGCCCAGGGCATGGGGTTGGTGGCCACGCCCTTGAGGGCGCTGCGGGCGGCCTGGGCCGCGCCGCCCGGGCTGTCCAGCCGCGAGAGCGCCACACACAGGGAACTGGTGATCACCATGTCCACCGTGATCAGCACGATCACCGTGCCCACCGCCGGCGGCCCCAGCAGCGCGGCGATCAGCGGCACGCCCATGAAGCCTGTGTTGGGAAAGGCCGCCACCAGCGCGCCCAGCGAGGCGTCGTTCCAGCGGATGCGGTGGTTCAGGCTCATCGCGATCGAGAAGCCCACCATGATCAGCGCACACAGCAGGTAGATGCCCGCCACCGCCCCGTCCAGCAGCTGGGCGATCGGCGTGGTGGAGCCGAAGCGGTACAGCATGCAGGGCAGGGCGAAGAACAGCACGAAGCCGTTCAGGCCGGGGATGGCCTCCAGCGGCAGCATGCGCTGGCGTGCGGCCACGAAGCCGGCCAGCACCAGCGCGAAGAAGGGGAAGGTGACGAGGAGGACTTGCAGCACGCCGGGGATTGTCGCAGTTGCCGCGGCCGTCCCCCGCGCGCTGCCGCCTTATCGCAAGGCAGCGGCCTCGGCGGCGCAGTCGCGCTGCGCCTTGGCGCCGGCGGTGCGCTGGGCTTTCACCTCGCGGCTCGCGGCCGCCAGCTGCGCCTGGAACACCGGGTCGGCGTGTTGCCGCGCCACCGTGGCCGCTCCCATCACGCGGCCCATGTCGACGTCGCTCTGCCAGTGCACGCCGCAGACCACGCGGCTCTGGCCAAAGGCGTGGCCACGCGCCAGCAAGGCATCGGCCCGTTCGGGTGCCACCTCGGTCAACACCAGCGCCCAGGCCCACCCCAGCGCGGCGTGGCCCGAGGGGTAGGACCCGTCCTTGACCAGGCGGGGCTCCTCCGGCGGGTTGCAACTGGCCACCTGCTGGGCGACGAAGGGCCGGGTGCGGTTGTAGTTGTCCTTGGCGCGGTAGGTGGACAGGCCAGCATCGGCCAGCGTGCGGCGCAGCAGCATGTTGAGGTGCGGCGTGCGCTCGGCGCTGATCTCCAGGTCCAGGGCGCAGGCGAAGGTTTCGGCGGCCTGGGGGAAGTGCAGGTTCGCGTCCCGCGCCGCCAGCTGCCAGCGGGGCGAGCCCACCAGCGCGCGTGTTTGCTGGAAGGCGGCCAGATCGTTGGCCCCGGCCCCCCCCCCCCCCCCCCCCCGCGGGGGGGGG
>NZ_JASATI010000024.1:0-77797 GCF_038440225.1 Hydrogenophaga sp. OTU3427
CCATGGGCCCGCCGCAGGTGATGGCGTAGACGTCGCCGGCCTGGACGATGCCGCGTTTTTTCAGGTGGGCCTCGGCGTCGGCCAGGGCGGTGTCGCGGTCGGCGCTGGTGTCCATCAGCAGCGGGCGCACGTTGCGGTACAGCGTGAGCTTGCGCTGGGTGGCCAGTTTCGGGGTCAGCGCGTAGATGGGCATGCGCACGTCGTGGCGGCTCATCCACAGGGCGGTGGAGCCCGATTCGGTCAGCGCCACGATGGCCTTGGCGCCCAGGTGGTGGGCGGTGAACAGGGCGCCCATGGCGATCGTCTGGTCGATGCGGCCGAAGGTCTTGCCGGTGAAGTCGGACTCGATCTCGTGGTGGTGGGCCTTCTCGGCCGCCTCGCAGATCTTGGCCATCTCCATCACGGTTTCCAGCGGGTACTTGCCGGCGGCGGTCTCGGCGCTGAGCATCACGGCGTCGGTGCCGTCCAGCACGGCGTTGGCCACGTCGCTGACCTCGGCGCGGGTGGGCACGGGCGCCAGGATCATGCTTTCCATCATCTGGGTGGCGGTGATCACCACCTTGTCCATCTCGCGCGCCAGCCGGATCATGCGTTTTTGAAGCGCCGGCACGGCCGCGTTGCCCACCTCCACCGCCAGGTCGCCACGCGCGACCATGATGCCGTCGGACACGCGCAGGATGTTCTCCAGCTCGGGAATGGCCTCGGCGCGCTCGATCTTGGCGATCAGCCCCGGGCGGTGGCCGTCGCTGCAGGCCACGTTGCAGAGCTGGCGGGCCAGTTCCATGTCGGTGGCGGTCTTGGGGAAGCTCACGGCCACGTAGTCGGCCTTGAAGGACATGGCGGTGCGGATGTCGTCCATGTCCTTGGCGGTCAGGGCCGGGGCGGTCAGGCCGCCACCCATCTTGTTGATGCCCTTGTTGTTGGACAGCTCGCCGCCGACCTTGACCGTGGTGTGCACCGCCGGGCCCACCACCCGCTCCACCGTCAGCACGATCAGGCCGTCGTTGAGCAGCAGCAGGTCGCCGGCCTTCACATCGCGCGGCAGCTCCTTGTAGTCCAGGCCCACGCCCAGCAGGTCGCCCGGCTCGGTGCGCTCGGCGTCCAGCACGAAGGCTGCGCCGTTCTCCAGCATCACCTTGCCCTCGGCGAACTTGCCGACGCGGATCTTGGGGCCCTGCAGGTCGGCCATGATGGCCACTTCGCGGCCGGCGCGCTGCGCCGCCTGGCGCACCAGGGTGGCGCGGTCGATGTGGTCCTGCGCCTTGCCGTGCGAGAAGTTGAGCCGCACCACGTTGACGCCGTGGCGGATCATCTGCTCCAGCAGCGCGGGCTCGCTGGAGGCGGGGCCCAGGGTGGCGACGATTTTGGTGGCGCGTTGTGGCATGTGGTCTGTCTCCGGCCCCGGGGGGCGTTGTAATCAAGTTTCGGATTATCTGCCGGTTGAGTTACCAAGCGGTTTCATACGGCCTCGCCTTCAAATGCATAACTTCGTTGGTTCGCCTCGCCGTGCTATAGCACTGTCTTCGGCTTCCCGCCTCGTTCTGCGCTTGAATGCAAGGCCGTATCACTCTGCGGCGCTGGTCTTGCGTTTGCCGCCGGGGCTGGTCTTGTCCCACCATTCCTGGTCGAACTGGCCCTGCAGCCATTCGATGAACTGTGTCACCTTGGCCGGCACCATGCGCGGCGAGGGGTAGACGGCGTGGATCTCCTGCTGGGGCAGCTGCCAGTGGTCCAGCACGGTGGCCAGCGCGCCCGTGCGCACCGACTCCTGCGCCACGTAGCGCGGCAGCGCCGCCACCCCGAAGCCCGATCGGGCGGCGCTCAGCAGCATGGACAGGTTGTTGGAGCGCAACCGCCCGTGCACCGGCACCGACGCCGCGCGGCCCTGCGTGCCGGTGAAGTGCCAGCGGGCGTCGCCCTGCACCGTGCTGTAGATCAGGGCGTCGTGCTGCTGCAGGTCCTTGGGCGTGCGCGGCGTGCCGTGCTGCTTGAGGTAGCCGGGCGCGGCCACCACCACCCAGGGGTTGAGCCCCAGGTAGCGTGAGCCCAGCGTCGAGTCGGCCAGCCGGCCCATGCGGATGGCCACGTCCACGCCCTGCTCCACCATGTTCACGTAGCGGTCGTCGCAGCTCAGGTCCACCTGCAGGCGCGGGTTCATCTGCATGAACTGCATCACCAGCGGCGCCATCACCCGGCGCCCGAAGGCCACCGAGGTGCTGATGCGCAGGGCACCCTGCACCTGCGTCTGCAGCAGGGTCGCGATCGATTCGGCTTCGTCCACGTGGTGGGCGATGATCTTGCACTTCTCGTAGTACAGCAGGCCGATCTCGGTGGGCGTGACGCCGTGGGTGGAGCGGTGCAGCAGGCGCGCGCCCAGCTGCGTCTCCATGCGCCGCACCTGCTTGGTGGCCGCCGGCTGACCCATGCCCAGCTCGGCCGCGGCCTTGCTGAACGAGCCCAGGTCCACCACACGCACGAACAGACGAATCGCTTGAATACGCTCCATGGACAGGAGGTTAAACGCCTTCCTGCTCCCCTGTCCATTCCACCGTGGAATAAGCGAAATGAGTGGCGGCGGCCTTCCGGGAAAAGGCATGGACGCGGACCATGCGTCCAGCGGGTTCACCACGGACCCAAACACCACCCCCTATCCCAGGAGACCCCATGCCCAAGATGAAAGCCGCGATGGCCGCCGTGCTCGTGATGGAAAAGGAAGGCGTCACACAGGCCTTTGGCGTGCCCGGCGCCGCCATCAACCCGCTGTACGCCCAGCTGCGCGAACGTCAGACCATTTCGCACGTGCTGGCCCGCCACGTCGAGGGCGCCTCGCACATGGCCGAGGGCTACACCCGCGCCCGGGCCGGCAACATCGGCGTCTGCATAGGCACCAGCGGCCCGGCCGGCACCGACATGGTCACCGGCCTCTACTCGGCACAGGCCGACAGCATCCCCATCCTGTGCATCACCGGCCAGGCGCCGCGGGCGCGTTTGCACAAGGAAGACTTTCAGGCGGTGGACATCACCTCCATCGTCAAGCCGGTCACCAAGTGGGCGACCACGGTGCTGGAGCCGGCCCAGGTGCCACGCGCCTTCCAGCAGGCCTTCCACCTCATGCGCTCGGGCCGTCCGGGGCCGGTGCTGATCGACCTGCCGTTTGACGTGCAGATGGCCGAGATTGAATTCGACATCGATACCTACGAGCCGCTGCCCGCCTACAAGCCGGCCGCCACCCGCAAGCAGATCGAAAAGGCCATCGCCATGCTGCAGGCGGCCGAGCGGCCGTTGATCGTGTCGGGCGGCGGTGTCATCAACGCCGATGCCTGCGAGCTGCTGGTCGAGTTCGCCGAGCTGACCGGCGTGCCGGTCATCCCCACGCTGATGGCCTGGGGCAGCATCCCCGACGACCACCCGCTGATGGCCGGCATGTGTGGCCTGCAGACCAGCCACCGCTACGGCAACGCCAACCTGCTGGCCAGCGATTTTGTGCTGGGCATCGGCAACCGCTGGGCCAACCGCCACACCGGCAGCACCGAGGTCTACTGCAAGGGCCGCACCTTCGTCCACGTGGACATCGAGCCGACCCAGATCGGTCGCGTCTTCACGCCCGACCTTGGCATCGTCTCCGACGCCAAGGCGGCGCTGGAACTGTTCGTGACCGTGGCGCGCGAGCTGCAGGCGGCCGGCACCCTCAGGGACCGCAGCGCCTGGGTGGCCGAATGCCGCGAGCGCCGTCGCACCCTGCTGCGCAAGACCAATTTCGACGCCGTGCCCATGAAGCCGCAGCGGGTCTACCAGTGCATGAACAACAACTTCGACCACGACACCACCTACGTGTCCACCATCGGCCTGTCGCAGATCGCCGGCGCGCAGTTCCTGCACGTCTACCACCCGCGGCACTGGATCAACTGCGGGCAGGCCGGCCCGCTGGGCTGGACCATTCCGGCCGCGCTGGGCGTGCGCGCCGCCGACCCCACGCGCAAGATCGTCGCGCTGTCCGGCGACTACGACTTCCAGTTCATGATCGAGGAGCTGGCCGTGGGCGCGCAGTTCAAGCTGCCCTACATCCACATGGTGGTCAACAACAGCTACCTCGGCCTGATCCGCCAGGCGCAGCGCGGCTTCAGCATGGACTACTGCGTGCAGCTGGGCTTCGACAACATCAACGCGCCCCAGCTTGACGGCTATGGCGTGGACCACAAGGCCGTGGTCGAGGGCCTGGGCTGCAAGGCCATCCGCGTGCACCGGCAGGAAGAGATCCAGCCCGCCATCCGCCAGGCCGAACAGTGGATGGCCGAGTTCCAGGTGCCGGTGGTCATCGAGGTGATGCTGGAGCGCGTGACCAACATCGCCATGGGCACCGAGATCGACGCCATCAACGAGTTCGAGGAACTGGCGCTGAGTGCCGCCGACGCGCCCACCGCCATCGGCCTGCTGGATTGACATCGCCCCCCCCCGCGCCACGCGTTGCGTTGGGGGCTTTGGCGCCCTGAACCCCCGATTTCATTCAAGGAGACCCCATGCCGAAATTCGCGGCCAACCTGACCATGTTGTTCACCGAAGTGCCTTTCCTCGACCGCTTTGCGCGGGCGCGCCAGGCCGGTTTCGACGCGGTCGAATTCTTGTTTCCCTACGCCTTCGAGGCCGCCGAGATCCGGCGCCGGCTCGACGACAACGGCCTGCAACTGGTGCTGCACAACCTGCCCGCCGGCGACTGGGACGCGGGCGAGCGTGGCATCGCCTGCCTCCCCGGCCGCTCGGACGAATTCCGCGCCGGCGTGGCGCGCGCCATCACCTACGCCCAGACCCTGGGCGTGGGCCAGCTCAACTGCCTGGCCGGCAAGCGGCCGGCTGGCGTGACCGAGGCCGACGCGCGCCGGACCTTGGTGGACAACCTGCGCTTCGCCGCGTCCGAGCTGAAGACGGCGGGCCTGCGCTTGCTGATCGAGCCCATCAACAGCTTCGACATCCCGGGCTTCTACCTCAACCGCACCGCGCAGGCGCTGGCCATCCTGGACGAGGTGGGCGCCGACAACGCCTTCGTGCAGTACGACATCTACCACGCGCAGCGCATGGAAGGCGAGCTGGCCGCCACCCTGCAGCAGCACCTGGCGCGCATCGGCCACGTGCAGCTGGCCGACAACCCCGGCCGCAACGAACCCGGCACGGGCGAGATCAATTACGCCTTTTTGTTCGCCCACCTCGATCGCATCGGCTACGCCGGCTGGGTGGGATGCGAATACAAGCCCGCCACCACCACCGAGGCCGGCCTGGGCTGGCGCAGCGCGCTCGTCGGCTGATCCCCATTCATTTATTTGGCAGAACCTTCCATGACTTCCTCTCCCCTCAAGATCGGTTTCATCGGCCTCGGCATCATGGGCGCGCCCATGGCCGGGCACCTGATCGCCGCCGGCCACCAGCTGTTTGTCTACACCCGCAGCAAGGTGCCCGAGGCCATCGCCACCAGCAGCGCCACCCAATGCACCCACGCGCGTGGGGTGGCCGCCCGGGCCGACATCATCTTCACCATGGTGCCCGACACGCCCGACGTCGAGAAGCTGTTGTTCGGCGAGGATGGCATCGCCGCCGGGCTCACGCCGGGCAAGACGGTGGTCGACATGAGCTCCATCTCGCCCATCGCCACCAAGGTGTTTGCCGACAAGATCAAGGCCCTGAGCTGCGACATGCTGGACGCGCCGGTGTCGGGCGGCGAGGTCGGCGCGCGCAACGCCACGCTGTCCATCATGGTCGGCGGCGACGAGGCGGTGTTCGAGCGCGTCAAGCCGCTGTTCGAGCTGATGGGCAAGAACATCACCCTGGTGGGCGGCAACGGCGACGGCCAGACCGCCAAGGTGGCCAACCAGATCATCGTTGCGCTCAACATCGAGGCCGTGGCCGAGGCCTTGCTGTTCGCGGCCCGCGCCGGTGCCGACCCGGCCCGCGTGCGCCAGGCGCTGATGGGCGGCTTCGCGGCCAGCAAGATCCTGGAGGTGCACGGCGAACGCATGGTGAAGCGCACCTTCAACCCGGGCTTTCGCATCGAGTTGCACCAGAAGGACCTCAACCTGGCCTTGTCCAGCGCTCGTGCGCTGGGCGTGTCCCTGCCCAACACCGCCATCGCGCAGGAGCTGTTCAATGCCTGCGTGGCCCACGGCGGGCGGGCCTGGGACCACTCGGCCATGGTGCGCGCGCTGGAAAAGCTGGCCAACTTCGAGATCGGCCAGCCGGCATGAACGCGATGACGCCGCCCGAGTTGCTGCGGCGCCTGTTCGACGCCGCCATCGCCTCGGCCCAGCCGGCCTTGTGTGTGCCGCCGCACCTGCCCACGCCGGCCGAGCTGGGCGCGGGCCGGCTCATCGTGATCGGCGCCGGCAAAGCGTCGGCCGCCATGGCGCGCGCGGTGGAAGACCACTGGCCCGGTCCGCTGGAGGGGCTGGTGGTCACGCGCTATGGCCACGCCGTGCCCTGTGAGCGCATCGCCATCGTCGAGGCCGCCCACCCGGTGCCGGACGCCGCCGGCCAGCAGGCCGCGCTCGACATGCTGCGCCTGGTCCAGGGCCTGCGCACCGAGGACACGGTCTTGTGCCTGATCTCGGGCGGCGGCTCGGCCCTGCTGCCCCTGCCGTTGCCCGGCATCTCCCTGGCGGACAAGCAGGCGGTGGGCCGCGCCCTGCTGGCCAGCGGTGCCAGCATCGTCGAGATGAACACCGTGCGCCGCCATCTGTCGGCCATCAAGGGCGGCCGGCTGGCCGCCGCCTGCCACCCGGCACGGGTGATCACGCTGCTGCTGTCCGACGTGCCGGGCGACAACGCCATCGACATCGCCTCCGGCCCCACCGTGGCCGACCCCAGCACCTGCGCCGACGCGCTGGACACCGTGCGGCGCCACGGCATCGCCCTGCCGGCCTCGGTGCGGGCCGTGCTCGAATCGGGCGCGGGCGAATCGGTCAAACCCGGCGACCCCCGGCTGGCACGCGCCGAGGCCCGCCTGATCGCCACGCCGCAGAAGGCGCTGGAGGCCGCCGCCGCGGTGGCGCGCGAGGCCGGCCACGCGGTCCACATCCTGGGCGATGCCATCGAGGGCGAGGCGCGTGACGTGGGCAAGGTGCTGGCCGGCATCACCCGCCAGGTGCTCGAACGTGGCCAGCCCTTCCCCGCCCCCTGTGTGCTGCTGTCGGGCGGCGAGACCACCGTCACCTTGCGCGGGCAGGGCCGTGGCGGGCGCAACGTCGAATGCCTGTTGGCCTTTGCCGCCGCCCTGGGCGACCACCCGGCCGTGCATGCGCTCATGGGCGACACCGATGGCGTGGACGGTGTGGAGCCGATCGCCGGAGCGTGGCTGGGCCCCGGCACCCTGGCCCGCGCCTGGGCACACGGCCTGCGCCCGCTGGACCACCTGGCTCAGAACAACGGCCACGGCTTTTTCGAGGCCCTGGGCGCCTCGGTGCGCACCGGGCCGACGCTGACCAACGTCAACGACTTCCGGGCCATCCTGATCGGCGCGCCCGCCTGAGCCGGGTGCGGTGCCAGCGCGCCGTTGGTCGGTCCAAAGGCATCCGGGCCGAAAAAAAGCGCCGTTTGTTCGATCTGCGTCAAATCCCCGTCACGGGTCAGCCACTAGCATCGGCCGGTCTGCTGATGTTTGACGCGGTCGGACCGCGCACTGCCATGAAATCTCAAACCGATACTTCTGCTTCTGGGACCCAACTGGACTGGCCGGAGCCGCTGAGCCCGGACGCCCCCCTGCCGCACCGCAAGGTGATCCGTTCCTGGCTGATCCCGCTGTCGCAGCGCGTCACCTGGCGTGCGATCTGGCTGCTGGCGCTGGATTACACGCTGTGGCTGGGCCTGCTGGCCGGCGTGGTGCTGGCCGACGCGGTCTGGCTCAAGGCCCTGTGTGGCCTGGCCGCCGGCTTCGTGATCGGGCGCCTGTTCATCATCGGCCACGACGCCTGCCACCAGAGCCTGACGCCCCACCGACGCCTCAACAAGTGGCTGGGCCGCATCGCCTTCCTGCCTTCGCTGACCGCCTACAGCCTGTGGGACATGGGCCACAACGTGGTGCACCACGGCTTCACCAACCTCAAGGGCGTGGACTTCGTGTGGGCGCCGCTGACGCAGGCCGAATACGCCGCCCTGCCGCCCGCACGCCGTGCGCTGGAGCGCCTCTACCGCAGCGGCTGGGGGCCGGGCGTGTACTACATGGTCGAGATCTGGTGGAAGAAGATGATGTTCCCCAGCCCGGCGCAGTCGGGCGGCACCCATCGCGCCATCTTCACCCGCGACTGCCTGCTGGTGTCGGGTTTCGGCCTGCTGTGGGCCACCGGCATCACCGCCGCCGCCCTGGCCACCGGCCAGTCGGTGGCGCTGATGCTGGTCTGTGGCCTGGTGCTGCCGCTGCTGTTCTGGTTCCACATGGTCGGCTTCGTGATCTACGGCCACCACACCCACGTGCGCGTGAAGTGGCACGACGAGCGCGGCGCCTGGCAGCGCGCCCAGCCGTTCGTGTCCACCACGGTGCACCTGACCTTTCCGCTGCGCATCGGCGCGCTGGTGCACCACATCATGGAGCACACCGCCCACCACGTGGACATGAGCATCCCGCTCTACCGTTTGAAGGACGCCCAGAAGGCGCTGGAACACCTGCTGCCCGAGCGCATCATCGTGCAGCCGTTCTCGTGGCGCTGGTACTTCGACACCGCGCGTGCCTGCAAGCTCTACGACTTCAGCCGCCAGTGCTGGACCGATTTCCGCGGCCGCGCCACCGGCCCGGCCCTGCTGCCGGCGGCCTGATACGACGTCGCCTTCAAACGCATAACTTCGGTGGTTCGCCTCGCCGTGCGACAGCACTGTCTTCGGCTTCCCGCCCCGTTCTACGCTTGAATGCGAAGCCGTATGAGCGCCCTGAAGCACCCACAAAAAAGGCGGCCAGTGGCCGCCTTTCTTACTGGGGGAACGCAGCGTCAGCGCGGCACCTGCAGCAGGCGCTGCACGTCGCGGTCGTTGGGCAGGGCGTAGTCGTGGCCGTTCAGGATGCGGCCGTCCTCGGTGCGCACCATCTTCAGGCTCACATAGGTCACGCTGGCGGCGGTGGAGTAGGTGCCGACCAGGACCACCGACGCGTTGTGCGACTTGGCGATGTCCTTGATCTCGCGCGACAGCAGCAGCTCGCCCGTGCCTTCCTTGACGAACACGTCGCCGCGCAGCTTGAGCTCCTTCACGTGCAGGCCGTTGGCCACCAGGTGCGAGGCGTACTGCTCGGACAGGGTGCGGCCCAGCGGGGCGGCGCGCGACAGGTCGTTGACGTTGACCACGGTGGCCACCAGCACGGCCGACTGGCCGACGTTCTCGCGGCTCACACCGGCCAGCAGCTTGTCGATGGCGGCCTTGTTGCTGGCGATGAAGGCGTTGTTGGCGGCTTCGTCGTAGGTGGGTTCCACGCGGGTGGGCGCGGAGGTGGAGCAGGCCGACAGGCCCATCACGGCAGCGGCGGCCACGGCCGCCAGGACAAAACGCTGGCTCATTGCGACACCACCTTGTAGTTCACACTTTGCATGGCCGTGTTGACGAACAGCGGGGTGTCAGCGGTTTCGAGGTAATAGACATCGGTCTTGCGGGCCACGTACTGGCCGCCACGGGTGACGGTGGTGGTCAGGATCAGCTCGGTGGCGGTCGGGCCGCCCGAGTTGACGCTGCTGGCGTAATCCAGCGCGGCCGCGCCGCCCAGGGCGCCCAGCAGCTTGGCGTCGACGTGCTCCAGGCGCAGGCCGTAGGCCACCATCAGGCCGCCCGCCAGCATGGTGAAACCACCGGGAATGAAGTGCGGGCGCGGGCTGTTGTGGCGCACCACCTGGGTCTGGTAGCTCACCTGCAGCGCCTGCGGGTTGTTGGTGGTCAGCACCTGCTTGCCGCCCTGGACCATCTTGGTGATCAGGAACTCGCGGAAGCCCTGGTCGAACGCACTGGGCTTGGCGGGCAGGCTCACGTAGACGGGGGCGTTGGCCACGCCCGCCTTGTCCAGCGTCGCCGCGGTCTGGCTGACCACGTCCTTGGACACCAGGTCCCAGTGGCCGGCCGAACGCACCTTGTACTGCGAGGTCAGTTCGAAGTTCTGGGCCAGCGGAATCGGCGAATTGGCGCAACCCGCCAGGGTGGCCAGCAGGCCGGCAAGCGCCGACATGCCAGCGGCTTTGGAAATTTTCATGCGTCCCTCCTGGTGCTGAAATGCGGCCGTGGCAATTTGTTACCACGGATGAACGGATTGTTAATTCTGTTCGGAATCAATGCCGTTCACAAGGAATTTCTGGGCCGCAAGGGGGCGCGCATCGCCACGGTTGTTTTTGCACATCATTCCGCTATGGCGGAATGCCTGAGGAGACTCAAGCAGCGCGCCGGGCCAGCACCTCGAAAGCCGGCAGGGTCTTGCCTTCGAGCACCTCCAGGAAGGCGCCACCGCCGGTGGAGATGTAACCGACCTGCTGCTCGATCCCGTACTTGGCGATGGCCGCCAGCGTGTCACCGCCACCGGCAATGGAAAACGCGCTCGACTCGGCGATGGCCTGCGCCAGCACCTTGGTGCCGTTTTCAAACGCAGCGAATTCGAACACGCCCACCGGGCCGTTCCAGACGATGGTGCCGGCGGCCTTGAGCTGCGCGGCCAGCAGGGCCGCGGTCTGCGGCCCGATGTCCAGGATCAGGTCGTCGTCGGCCACCTCGGTGGCCTTCTTCACCGTGGCCGGCGCGTCGGCCGCGAAGGCCTTGGCCGTCACCACGTCGGTGGGAATGGGCACGGCCGCGCCGCGGGCTGCCATGGCTTTGATCACCGCCTGGGCCTCGCCCACCAGATCGGGCTCGGCCAGGCTCTTGCCGATGTTCAGGCCCGCCGCCAGCATGAAGGTGTTGGCGATGCCGCCGCCCACGATCAGCCCGTCCACGTTCTTGGCCAGCGCCTGCAGGATGGTCAGCTTGGTGCTGACCTTGGAGCCGGCGACGATGGCCAGCAGCGGGCGCTTGGGCGCTTGGAGCGCGGCCGCGATCGCATCCATCTCGGCGGCCAGCAGCGGGCCGGCGCAGGCGATGGGCGCGGTCTCGGCGATGCCGTAGGTCGTGCCCTCGGCGCGGTGGGCGGTGCCGAAGGCGTCGTGCACGAAGATGTCGCAGAGCTTGCCCAGCTTGGCGGCCAGCTCGGGTTTGTTCTTCTTCTCGCCCACGTTGAGGCGGCAGTTCTCCAGCAGCACGACCTCGCCGGGCTGGACCGTGAAGCCGCCGTCGACCCAGTCGGCCACCAGGCGCACGGGTTGCCCCAGCAGTTCGGCCAGGCGGGTGGCCACGGGGGCCAGCGAGTCCTCGGGCTTGAAGGCGCCTTCGGTGGGGCGGCCCAGGTGGCTGGTCACCATCACGGCGGCGCCGGCGTCCAGCGCCATGCGGATGCAGGGCACGCTGGCGCGGATGCGGGTGTCTTCGGTGATGGCGCCGCTGTCGTCCTGTGGCACGTTGAGGTCGGCGCGGATGAAGACGCGCTGGCCTTGGGCACGGCCTTGGGCGCACAGATCGGAGAAGCGGATGAAGTTCATGTCGGGGCGGGTGGAAAAGGGGCGGGCGGGAGCGCAGCCGGTGATTGTAGAAGTGGCGCTTTGCGCCAGCCTTTCAGGCATGAGGCGCTGTTTCGGATGCCGCACAAAAAGTCAAAAGCGAAACAACCGCCTACGTGGTCTTGCTTACTAGGGTTGTCCCCTGAGCGACGCCTACAATGGCGCACCCTCGGGCCGGGAGGCGCCGGGCTCGAACCCTTTGGAGACGCATCACATGTCACAGGATCAGGAAAACAAGCGCGCCGAGCTGCGCCGCGCCGCGCTCGAATACCACGAGTTCCCCACGCCCGGCAAGGTGGCGATTGCGGCCACCAAGCAGTTGACCAATCAACGCGATCTGGCCCTGGCCTACTCGCCCGGCGTGGCCGCGCCCTGCGAGGAAATCGTGGCCGACCCGGTCAACGCCTTCAAGTACACCAGCCGCGGCAACCTGGTGGCCGTCATCACCAACGGCACGGCCGTGCTGGGCCTGGGCGACATCGGCCCGCTGGCCTCCAAGCCGGTGATGGAAGGCAAGGGCGTGCTGTTCAAGAAGTTCGCCGGCATCGACGTGTTCGACATCGAGATCAACGAGAAGGACCCCGAGAAGCTGGTCGAGATCATCGCCTCGCTGGAGCCCACCTTCGGCGGCATCAACCTCGAGGACATCAAGGCCCCCGACTGCTTCTACGTCGAGCGCAAGCTGCGCGAGCGCATGAATATCCCGGTCTTTCACGACGACCAGCACGGCACGGCCATCTGCGTGGGCGCGGCCATCATGAACGGCCTCAAGGTCGTGGGCAAGGACATCAAGGAGGTCAAGCTGGTCACCTCCGGCGCCGGCGCCGCCGCCCTGGCCTGCCTGAACCTGCTGGTCAAGCTGGGCATTCCGCGCAAGAACATCTGGGTCACCGACCTGGCCGGCGTGGTCTATGAAGGCCGCACCGAGCTGATGGACGAGGACAAGGTCCAGTTCGCCCAGAAGACCGAGCAGCGCACGCTGTCGCAGGTGATCGAAGGCGCCGACATCTTCCTGGGCCTGTCCGCCGGTGGCGTGCTCAAGAAGGAGATGGTGGCCAAGATGGCGGCCAAGCCGGTCATCATGGCCCTGGCCAACCCCAACCCCGAGATCTCGCCCGAGGACGTGAAGGCGGTGCGCGACGACGCCATCATGGCCACCGGCCGCACCGACTACCCCAACCAGGTCAACAACGTCCTGTGTTTCCCCTACATCTTCCGGGGCGCGCTGGACGCGGGGGCCTCCACCATCACCGACGAAATGGAAATCGCGGCGGTGCACGCCATCGCCGAGCTGGCCCAGGCCGAGCAGAGCGAGGTGGTGGCCGCGGCCTACGCGGGTGAGGCCCTGGCCTTCGGCCCCGAGTACCTGATTCCCAAGCCCTTCGACCCGCGCCTGATGATGAAGATCGCGCCGGCCGTGGCCCAGGCGGCGGCCGACAGTGGCGTCGCCCTGCGCCCCATCACCGACATGGATGCCTACCGCGACCGGCTGCAGAGCTTCGTGTTCGCCTCGGGCACCATGATGAAGCCCATCTATGCCGCCGCCAAGCGGGCCGCGAACAAGCGCATCGCCTATGCCGAGGGCGAGGAAGAGCGCGTGCTGCGCGCCTGCCAGGTGGTGGTGGACGAAGGCCTGGCCCGTCCGACCCTGATCGGACGCCCCGCCGTGATCGCCCAGCGCATCGAGAAGTTCGGCCTGCGGCTGAAGGAGGAGCTGGACTACGACGTCGTCAACATCGAGCAGGACCACCGCTACCGCGACTTCTGGCAGACCTACCACCAGCTGTTGGAGCGCAAGGGCGTGACCGTGCAGTTGGCCAAGATCGAGATGCGCCGGCGCCTGACCCTGATCGGCGCCATGCTGTTGCGCAAGGGCGAGGTCGATGGCCTGATCTGTGGCACCTGGGGCACCACCCACCAGCACCTGATGCACATCGACCAGGTGATCGGCAAGACCGAGGGCGGCAGCCCCAGCACCCCGCAGGACGTGCGCATCTACGCCTGCATGAACGCGCTCATGCTGCCCGGCCGCCAGGTCTTCCTGGTCGACACCCACGTCAACCACGACCCGAGCGCCGAGGAGCTGTGCGAAATCACCGTGATGGCGGCCGAGGAGATGCTGCGTTTCGGCATCACGCCGAAGGCCGCGTTGCTGAGCCACTCCAATTTCGGCAGCAGCGACCAGCCCAGCGCCATCAAGATGCGGCGCACCCTGGCGCTGTTGCGCGAGCAGGCGCCGTGGCTGGAAGTGGATGGCGAAATGCACGGGGATCTGGCACTCGATGGTGCCGCTCGCAAGGCGCTGATGCCCAACAGCACCGTCGCCGGTGACGCCAACCTGCTGGTTTTTCCCAACATCGACTCGGCCAACATCGCCTACAACCTGCTCAAGACGGCGGCCGGCGGCAACATCGCCATCGGCCCGGTGCTGCTGGGCGCGGCCAAACCGGTGCACGTGCTCACCCCAAGCACCACGGTGCGGCGCATCGTCAATATGACCGCACTCACCGTGGCCGACGCCAACGCCGCCCGCCATAGCTGAAATCGGAAGTTGGTACACACCAACTTTGCCTGATGCGATCTCTGCCCGTTCCCGGGCAGAGCCCGCTTTTTGGGCATGGGCTTGCGTTTTTGTCGCGTTTCAGGCACACTTGCGACCTTGAATTTAAGGGTTAACCCGGGCTCGTAAACCCGCTGTCAGCAGCTTGTTGACGGGGCTTTCGGGGCCGGGTTGATTGCGTAAGGAACAGGGTTTTTTCATGAACCGGAAAAAGGCTTGGGGCAAGGCCTGGGTGGTCGCGGCCGCGTTGGCGGTTGCATCGACGCTTGGCGTACAGGCGCGCACCTCCGCTGACAGCTCCGAACCACTGGTCACCCGTTCGCCGTCCGACACCATTGCCTTGGCAGCGTTGCCCGCCTCCGGGCGTGACGTGATGGTTCAGATCAGGCAGGGCGGGCCCTTTCGGTATGAAAAGGACGGGACGGTGTTTGGCAACCGCGAGCGCTTGTTGCCCCGGCACAAACGCGGTTTCTACCGCGAGTACACGGTGCCCACCCCCGGATTGAGCCACCGCGGTGCGCGTCGCATCGTTTGTGGCGGCACCCAGGTTCGAACGCCCGAGGCTTGTTATTACACCGAGGATCACTACACGAGCTTCAAGCGCATCGTGCAGTGATCTGAGACAGCATTTTTAACTTTTTGTTATCGAAAGTGAGACGGAGATGGACACGCCACTTCGTACGGTTCGCACCAACATCGTTCAATCGATCCGAGCGTACAGCGTCAAGGACTTGCAGGCCGCGGCCGAGCAACTGGGCCACCACTTCCTGTATGCCAACCTGGCCACGGCCCAGAGCAAACAGGACGTGCTGGACCTGATCGCCGCGCAGTACACGCTGCCGTCGACCTTCGGCAAGAACTTCGATGCGCTCTACGACAGCATGACCGACCTGGTGCACAAGTCGGGCCCGCAGACCGGCTTCATCGTCGTGCTCGAGCACATTCCGGCGAACGCCAAGTTCGACAAGGAAGCGCGCGAGCAGCTGCTGGACATCTTCCGCGACGTGGCCGACTACTGGTCCGACCGCAAGATTCCCTTCCGCTGCTTCTACTCGTTCTCGGTCGCCCGTGCGCCCAAGGGCGAAGGCGTCGACGCGGCGGCCGATGAGCCCATGCCCACCGACAAGCTGGTGGACGTGAGCCCCATGGCCCTGCGCATGAGCAGCCCGTTCAACGCCGGCTACTGGCTGGCGGCGGCTTGAGGCTCGCCCCGCGCCGCGCCTAGGGCAACCCCGATCTGGCCGCTGCACATGCAGCGGTTTTTTTTTGCTCCATCCACCGTGTTCCGGGTCTTGGGGCGACAGCGCCAGCCGGTGCCATGTGGCCCAGCGGTTGTGGGTTGTCAGCGTGGGTGTGGCGCCCGATACTGCACGCGGGCGCATGGTGGCGCCCACCACACGTGGGGCGTGCAATGGAGCAAAGTTGTCTTGCAACCAGGGTTCGGATCTGGGCGGTCGCCGTGGGGCTGCTGACGGCATGGCCGGTCTCCCTGTGGGCACAAGCCGAGGGCGATGAAGCCCAGGTGCAGGGGCTG
This sequence comes from Hydrogenophaga sp. OTU3427, assembly GCF_038440225.1. NCBI lineage: Bacteria > Pseudomonadati > Pseudomonadota > Betaproteobacteria > Burkholderiales > Comamonadaceae > Hydrogenophaga > Hydrogenophaga sp. OTU3427. The sequence continues at coordinate 15,683 of NZ_JASATI010000024.1, forward strand.
ACCGAAAACGAAGAGCCGGTGGCCAACCTCAGCCCGGCCGAGGCACAGCAAGTGTTGGCCCGCACGCCCGCAGACACGGGACCGGCGCGGTATGAGTTGCTGGAGCGCCAGTACAGCGCCGCCATTGTGCTCGCGCAGCGTGCCCGCGCCTTGGACATCGCCCGGCAGCTTGCTGACGCCGCGGTCACCCGCGGGCCGCAGGCCCAAGAGTGGATCACCATCTACCTGAATGCCGAATTCAACTGGGGCCGCTCTGGCGTCGCCCTCGATGCCTGCGAGACCTACATCGCCGATTCACGACTGACGCTGGTCACGCGAGCCTCCGTCGCGCTGCGGCAGGCCTACTACACCACGGCCCGAAACGACCGGGCCATCCTGCTTCGCATTTGGTCACGCGCGGACGGTCTGGTGAGCCAGTGGCGCCAGGCTGGCGGGGTGTCCGCGGCGCTGCAGGTGGACTGGCTGCAGACGCGTTCCGAGGTGGAGCGCGCGATGGGCGACCTCCCGGCCGCGACGGCCTCGCTGCGCGAAGCACTGGGGCTGGCCCGGCGTGATCTGGCGATGGCCCTCGCGGCGCGTGGGCCCCAGGCCGAGCACCAGGTGCGGGAGGCCAGCGGACGGGTCGATGGTTCGCAAGGCATGTTGGTTTATGCGCTGGTGCGCCAGAACCGGCCACAGGAGGCCATCGAGATCGCACAGGGCAACATCGCCTTGTGGCGTGCCGGGCGCCTGTCCGAAAGCATGGGCGCGCGCTGGAACTACCGCCTGGCCACCAGCCTGAACGCGACCCAGCAGTTCGAGCCCGCGCTGACCGCAGCACGCCTGTCTGACGACATGTTGCAGCGTGCCGGCTCCAACGCCGCCAGCCACACCCGATGGCTGGCGCGCCAGGAGATCGTGCGTGCGCTGATCGGCCTGCGGCGTTGGTCCGAGGCGGATGCCTCCTACCGGGGCTTTCTGGCCGACATGCCGCCAGATGTGCTGGCGCGCACGCGGGCGTCGGACTGGCGCATGTCGGCGCTGCTGGCGGCCAAGGCCGGCCGGCTGGACGAAGCCAACGAGGCGGTCGAGCGCATCCACCGCTTCCGCACCCGCTTGTACGGCCCTGGCCACCCGCTGCTCCAGGAAACGGCGGGGGTGCGGGGCGTGGTGCGCCTGTTGCGTGGCGACGTGGGTGGTGCCATGAGCGACTACGAAACCTTGTTCGCCAGCGCACTGGACTTGCGCAGCGGGTGGTTGGACCTGGACCTGCGCGGTGTCCGCGGCTATGTGCTGGGCATTGCCTTCGACGAGTTCATGGCCCATGTGGCGGGCCGGTCGCTGGCCGGCCAGCCGCCGGCGGCGGCCATGTTGCAGCGCGCTTTCCAGTTGGCGGATCGACTGGCCTTGGGCAGCGCCCAGCGCGCCTTGACCGACAGCAGCGCCCGCGTGTTGGCCGCGAGCCCTGCGCTGGCACAGTCGCTGGAGGCGGAGCAGGTGCTGCGCCAGAAGAGTGCCGCGATCTTCGGCGGGCTGGCGGGCCTGCTCAACGAGGAGGACCGCATGCGGCGCGAGTCGCAGACCGAGGCCTTCAAGGCCGCGGCGGTGGAGGAGCGCCGTGCGCATGCGGAGAAGCTGAAGGCCCTGCGTGAGCAGATCCGGGAACGACAGGGTGATGGCGGTCAGGTGCGGGCAGAACTGGCGTCCTTGCGCGAGCGCATCGCTGCACAGTTCCCGGACTACGCCGATCTGGTGACGCCACTGATACCCAGGCCCGACGACCTGGCGCGCAGCCTTCAGGCCGGCGAGGGTCTGCTGCTGGTCCACTCCACCGATCAGGCCACGCTGGTCTGGCTGTTGCGACCCGGCGTGCCCGTGGTCTTTTCGGCCAGCCCGCTGCCGCGCCGGGAACTGGCGGCACGCGTGGCCCGCTTGCGCGCCCGCCTCGATCTGGCGGCGGCGCCCACTGCGGGTGCCGCCGCCGCGGATCTGGATGGTCTGTACGGTCTGTACCGCGATCTGTTTGCCCCGCTGGACGAGGCCTTGTCGCAGGTGCGCGTGCTGTCATTCGCCACCCAGGGGCCGTTGGCCGGATTTCCGATCGGTGCCCTGGTCACGGCGCCGCCGGCCGACCCTCAGGCCGTGCCCTGGTGGCTGCGGCGCAGCGCCTTGGCTCAGCTGCCGGCCGCTTCGGCCCTGCAAAGCCTGCGCCGCACCGCTGACCGAGCGGTGGCGCCCCGGCCGCTGCTGGGTTTTGGCGATCCGGTCTTCCAGACCGCGGCGGGCGTCGAAGGCAACACAGCCACGGCCTACGACGCCGAGCGCGGTTTCCGCTACGGCCGCTTGCCCGCCCTGCCCGACACCCGCAGCGAATTGCAGGCCATCGCGGTCGCGTTGGGCGCCGACCCTGCGCGGGATCTGGTCTTGGGTGCCGCCGCGACCCGCCGCGCGGTGCTGGCGGCCGACTTGAGCGATCGGCGCGTGGTGGCTTTTGCCACCCACGCGCTCATGCCCGGCGAACTGCCCGGCGTCTCCAAACCCTCGCTGGCGCTGGCCGCTGCGGCCGACGAGCGTGACTCGCCGCTGCTGGAACTCGACGACGTGTTGGGCCTGCGGCTGAACGCGCAGTGGGTGCTGCTGTCGGCTTGCAACACGGCGGCCGGCGAGCGCGGCGATGGTGCCATGTCGGGCCTGGTGCGGGGCTTTTTTTTCGCCGGGGCGCGCTCGGTGCTGGCCACACATTGGGCGGTGGAGTCGCGCTCTGCCGCGCAGCTCACCGCCAGCACCTTCGGCCGCTTCGGGCGGGGTGGCGAACCGGGCCGTGCCGAGAGCCTGCGCCAGGCTCAGCTGGAACTGGCCGACGGCCGTGCCGGCGGGGGGCACTGGCGCCACCCTTTTTATTGGTCGGCCTACGCATTGTTCGGTGATCCCCTGCGCTGATCAGTGGGCGGCGGCCCGCGCCTTGAGCACCGCGTTTTCCGGGCGCTCCCGTGCCAGCACCTGCCACAGGGCCTGAGCCTCTGCCCGAGCGCCCACGGCGTCGAGCTGGGTGGCAAGGAAGAGCCGGGCGCCGAAGTCGTCGCCAGCCAGCGCGCGCTGCTCGGCCAGTCGGTCCCGCAGCGCGGCGTCGGCCACCGCGAAGCGGGCGCTCGATTCCCACTGTGGATCGGTCAGGCCCCAGGCGATGACGCGCCAGCCGTAGTCACTGCCCTCGCGCAGCCGCAGCTCGGGCGGCAGGGTCGCTTGCGGCGCCCGTGTTTCGGTCTCCCAGACCACATGGCCGTCCGGCTGGGTGAGCTGCAACTGGTAGCGGCGGGCGCCCACGATGGCATCCCAGCGGAAGCTGGGGCGTGTGTCCAGGACCAGGGTGCGCACCGGCTCGCGCAGGGCTGGCAGGCCCTCGGCGCGCGGGTCGCGCATGACCAGGGTGGCGGGCGCGGCTTGCCCTTGTTTCAGTGCCAGCATGGGCAGGGTGCGCGCGGACGTGACTTGCGCCGCCAGTGTCTGACCCTGGGCGTTCGTCAGGCCTGTGGGCGCAACCTGTGCCTGCGCGCCGCCGGTCAGCCGGTATTCGCGGCCATCGGCCAGGTCCACCAGGGTGAGGCGGGCGCCGACCGGCAGGTCGATGCGTTCGCCCGCTTGCAACTCGTCGAGCAAGGCCAGCGGCGGCCGGCTCGGGCGCGCCACCTGGCCCTGCAGGTCGATCACCAGGAGGGGGGCCGCCAGGGCCGGCGCCAGCACCAGGGCGCCTGCAAGGCCGGTGAGGTGGCGTTTCATGGGCTGTCCTCGTCGGGATTCCAACCATGGACCGGCAGCGGCGAATGGCCCTTGAGCATCTGTTCGCCCAGGGGTCGCACCCGCTGGTGCCAGACGGGCTCCAACTGCTGCAGCACCGCGTCGGACAGCACCACTGGCCAGCCGGTGGTTTTGCACAGGCCTTCCAGCCGGGCGGCGGTGTTCACGGTGTCGCCGATGGCGGAGTAGGCGTGGCGTGAGCGCGCGCCCACGAAACCGACGAAACTGTCGCCCCAGTGCAGCCCGATGCCCATCTGCAGCCGTGGGCCGCCCAGACGCGCCTGGTCGGTGTTGAAGGTGGCTAGTGCGTGGTGCATGGCCTGGGCGGCGTCCAGGGCTTGCACGCAGGGGGTGGGCAAGGCCTGGGGGGCGCCGAAGAAGGCCATGATCCCGTCGCCGATGAATTTGTCAAGCGTGCCACCGTGACAGTGGATGGCCTGCGTCATGTGCTCGAAATAGCGGTTGAGCAGGGCCGTCACGTCCTCGGGCGGCAGGTGTTCGCTCAAGGTGGTGAAGTCCCTCAGGTCGGCGAACAGGACGCAGATCGCCCGCCGTTCGCCGCCTGCTTGGGGGCTGAGTCGGCCGCTCAGGATGGCTTGCAGCACCGGGGGGCTCACCGCGCCGTCGAAAGCCAGGCGCAGGCGGCGGCGCTCGGCCAGGGCGCGGACGGCGTCGGCCAGCGAACGCAGGCCCAGTCCGAGCAGCAGGGCGAGCACCCAGGTGGTGGCCGGCAGGTGCCAGCCGGCGTCGAAGGCCAGAGCGCTCGCGCCCAGCAGCAGCAGCGCACCGCCCGCCACCAGCGCCCAGCGCGCCGCCGTGGGCCGCAGCAGTGCGGTGAGCGCCAGGGCGGCGGCCAGGGCGGCACACACGGGCCACGGCCATTCGCGCGCGGGTCCACCACCGGCCAGGGCGCGCAGCTGCATGGCGTGCAGGAAGACGCCATGGGTCTGACCTCCCTGATCGGTGGTGGCCAGTGGCAGCGCCGCGCGGTGCTGGTCGTCGTGGGCCAGCAGGCTGCCGAGCAGCACGACCCGGCCCTGGAAGTGGCGTCGCAGCGCGGCCTCGTCGCCCTGGGCCTGCCATTGCAGCACCTGCGACAGCGGCAGCGGTTGAAAGGGCTCGCCCCGGTGCAGCGGCAGCACGCCGGGGCGCAGCGGCCATTGGAGCTGGCGGGCCAGCTGGCCCGCCAGCGTGGGCACGGTTGCGCCACCTTCGCCCAGACGTTCGTCGAAGCGGCGCGTGACGCCGTCGGCATCGCGCGGGATGAACACGGTGGCCAGTCCCTGGGTGCCCAGCAGGCGCTCGAACAGAGGTAGCACCGGGCGCGGGCTGCCGTCCGCCTGGGCGCCCAGGCCGAACACCAGGGGAGCGCGGCTGCGCAGCGTCGCTATGCCACGCGCCAGAGCGAGGTCCAGCCCCGGCTGCAGGCCGTCGTAGGAGGTCTCGGGCAGCACCATGTCCACGCCCACTGCGCGGACCTGGGCCTGGGCCATGGCGCGCAGGAAGTCTCCCAGGGGGCGGTGCAGTGTTGCGATGGGCAGAGCCAGTTCGCGCAGGCTGGCGTCGTCCAGTCCGACGACCACGATGGGGTTGGGGTCGTCGGTCGGGGCGCGCTGTTCCTGGAGGCTGCGCAGCAGTCGCCACTGCATGTCCAGCCTGACGTTGTCCAGCCGGGGCAGCGGGCCCAGGGTGGCCAGGACCAGCAGAAGGCAGGTGGCCAGCCAGGCCAGCAGGGCGGTGGCAGGTCTGGCTGGCATGCCCCGCCCCGTGTCGTTCAGCCGGCCGGTGCCAGCACCGTTTGCGCCAGGGCGACGTATTCGTCGACCGGGACTTCCTCGGCGCGGCGCTGCAGGTCGAACTGGCCGGCGAAATCCCGCGCGTCCAGCCACTTGCCCAGGCTGTGGCGCAGCAGCTTGCGGCGCATGCTGAAGGCGACCTGCACCAGTTCTTCGAGCAGGTGGGCGTCGAGTTTGGGGGGATGGGCCAGGGGCACCATGCGCACCACCGCACTGTCCACCCGTGGCGGGGGATCGAAGCTCTCGGGTGGCACGAACAACACGTCTTCCATGTCGTAGCGCCACTGCAGCATCACGCTCAGGCGGCCGTATTGCGCCGTGGCCGGGCGTGCCACCATGCGGTCGATCACTTCCTTTTGCAGCATGAAGTGCTGGTCCAGCACCACGTCGGCCACGGGCAGCAGGTGGAAAAGAATGGGGCTGGAGATGTTGTAGGGCAGGTTCCCAACGACACGCAGCGGCCCCTTTTGTGCTGCCAGCGCACGGAAATCCACCCGCAACACATCCGATTCGATCACCTCAAGTTGTGGGTGCGCGCGCAGATGGGCCGCGAGGTCGCGGTCGAGTTCGACCACCGTGAGATGGCCCAGCCGTTCGACCAGTGGCTGCGTCAGCGCCGCCAGGCCAGGACCGATCTCGACCATGGCATCGCCCGGTCGTGGCGCGATGGCGCGCACAATGGCGTCGATGATGCCGGCATCGTTGAGGAAGTGCTGGCCGAAGCGCTTGCGGGCCTGGTGTTTCATTTCGGCGGTTCGCGCAGCTCGACGTAGGCCTTGGCACGCAGCTCGCGTGCCCAGTCGGCGTAGGCGCGCTCCATCATCTGTTCGCGTACCTTGGGGCGGGCGGCGTCGCGGCGCTCGCGCGGGCCCAGGGCGGCCTCGCGGCGCTCCAGCACCTGGATCAGGTGCACGCCAAAACGCGACACCACCGGTTCGGACACACCGTTGATGGGCAGCGCGTTCATGGCTTCTTCGAATTCGGGCACGAACATGCCTGGGTTGGCCCAGCCCAGGTCGCCGCCCGACTTGGCCGAGGCGTCCTGGCTGTGCTGCCGTGCCAGCGCCTCGAAATCGGCCTGGCCGCTGGCGATCTGCCGGCGCCAGGCGCCCATCTGCTCGACCGCGGTCTGCTGGTTCATCTGCCGGCCGGTGCGCAGCAGGATGTGGCGTGCACGGGTCTGGGTGATGGTGGCGTCGCCGCCCGATTTGGGTGTCTTGCGCTCCAGCACCTTGAGCACGTGGAAGCCGGCACCGCTGCGCACCGGGCCGGCCACACCGCCCACCGGCAGTTTGCGGGTGGCTTCGACGAACAGCTCGGGCAGGCGGTCCAGCGGGCGCATGCCCATGCTGCCGCCTTGCTGGCGCTCCGGGCCGTCCGACAGTTCGCGCGCCACGGCAGCGATGTCCTCGCCGGCGCTGATGCGTTCGGCCGCGCGCATGGCACGGGCCAGCCGGCTGGCCACGTCGTCGGGCTTGGCGTTGTCCGGCAAGGCCACCAGGACATGGCCCAGGTTCACTTCCTCCGGTCCGGTGGCGCTGGGCGCGGCCTGGCTCTGCAGGTAGTCGTCAATGTCGCGGTCGGTCACGCGCAGCGTGGCCTCCACCTCGCGTTCGCGCAGCCGCTGCAGGGTGATGTCGCGCTTGAGCTGCTCGCGGAAGCGGGTGCGGTCTATGCCTTCCTGCGCCAGGCGGCGGCGGAAGGTGTCGAGGTCCATCTGGTTCTGCTCGGCCACCGAACGTTCGGCGATGTCCAGCGCCGCCTCTTCGACCTTGATGCCGGTGTCCGCCGCCAGTTGCAGCTGGGTGCGTTCGACGATGAGCAGCTCCAGGACCTCGCGCAGCAGCGCGTCGCGCGGCGGCACAGTTTCACCCTGGGTGCGCAGCTGGCGTTCGACGCTGGCGGCGCGGGTGCGCACCTCGCTGGCGGTGATGGGCTCGGAGTTGACCACCGCGGTCACGTGGTCCGCTTCGCGCAGGACGGGCGCGGCCGTCAGTGCGGCGGCCGCGTTGGTGCTGCCGGCATTCGGCAGGCGCAGCGACTGCGCCTGCACGGCGCCCGCGGACAGCACCACCACCAGCGCCGCCGCGGCCACCGCGCGCCAGCTTGGCCGTGGGAGGGGGGCGTCACTCATAGCGGCTGAAGCGCGAGGGCGGATTGACTTCTTCGCGCAGGTACTGGTAGCGGGGCACATTGTCTTTGAGCGTCTTCAATGGGTTGGAGCCGATGCGGGTGAAACCCACGAATTCCAGCTGGAAGAGGATGCGGCGGTTGGCCGAATTGATGCTGCGCTGCAGGCTCTCGACCACCACGCGGCCGATCCAGCAGCCCGCATCGTACTCAAAGCCCGCCACCAGATCGACCACCTTGCGGTCGGGCATGCTGTAGTTGATGCGGCCCACGCTGTACCAGCGCCCCGCGCCCAGGCCACCACCGGCCGCGCGGGCCTCGGGCGTGTCGCCGTCCCCGCCGCCCAGCGGCCATTGCCAGCCGAGGTCCAGCTGTTCGCTGGTGCCGCGCTGCAGGCGGTAGGCGGCGCTGAGCACGCGGTAGTCGCCCGGTGTGTAGCGGGTGCTCAGGGTGGTGCGCACCGATTCGCGGTTCTTGGGGTTGAATTGCACGTTGCCTTCGAAGGCCCAGCGTGGATTCCAGTTCAGCCGCGCGCCCACCAGCATGTCGCTGAGGCGTTCGGCCACCGGTTCGGCGCCGGGCAGCACCACGTTCTGGTCGCTCAGCCGCAGGCGCTGGGCGATGCCGAAGCGGGCCAGCTCGTTGCCACTGGCGGGGTCGATCAGGCGCGAGGTGGCGCCCAGCGTCAGCACATGGGCGTCGGCGATGCGGTCCTGCCCACCGTAGGGGTTCTCGGTGTAGATGGTGGCCAGGTTGAAGTCGAAGGCGGCGCTGTCGTAGCTGGGCAGCAGGCTTTGGTTCTTGTAGGGCGTGTAGGCGTAGAAGGCGCGCGGCTCCAGGGTCTGGATCAGCGCCCGGCCGAAGAAGCTGGTGTCGCGCTCCAGGAACACGCCGCTGTCGACGCTGAAGGTGGGCAGCAGGCGCGAGGCCGTGCGCCGGCCATCGGCCATGGCGACGTCGGTCTGGTACTGCGTGGCGTGCAGTTGCAGGCGCGGCTTGAGGTAGGCCGCGGGCGTGGCCCAGGTGTGCGAGACCGCGCCAATGCCCAGCAGGCGGGTGCCATCCAGGTTGCTGCCGGTCTGGGCGCGGTCGGACACGAAGCGGGTGTATTCGGTGTGCAGCGACCAGTCCCAGCCCCGGGTGCCGCCCAGGGTTTGGTCGGTCTGGGCGAAACGCGCGGTCAGCGAGGGCACGCGGTCGAACGGCGCCAGGATGGGCGCGTTCACGTCCTGCAGGGTCTGCCAGCGGTAGGCGCCGGCCGAGACCGCCCACGGGCCGCGACCCCAGGACAACACCGCGTCGTTGGCCAGCAGGCGCGAGGTCAGCGAGGTCATGGTGCGCGGGAAATCGCGCCAGTAGTCGTCGTCGCTCACCCGGTTCAGGTTCAGCCGCAGGCCGACCTGCCCCAGGCCCAGCGATGAAGGCGTGTCCAGCACTTGCGAGTGCTGCAGCGAATAGGCCCAGCGGTTGGCATCGCGCAGGCGGTCGGACGGCATGTAGGCGCCACGCGCCTGTCCGTGGTAGCTGTCTTCGAGGTAGCGGTACTCGCCCCCCATGTCGATGCCCCGGCGTGTCATCAGCGTCGGGTAGAGCGTGGCGTCGCGCTGCGGGCTCAGGTTGAGGTAGTAGGGCAGCGTGACTTCCAGGCCGCTGACGTTGTCGATGTTGAGCGTCGGCGGCAGCAGGCCCGACTTGCGCTTGTCGCTGATGGGAAAGCTCAGGTAGGGCGCGGCCAGCAGCGGCACATCCTTGAAGCGCAGCACGCCGTTGGTGGCATAGGCCACTTCCTCTGCCTGGTCGAACTCGATGCTGGACGCGCTCACCACCCAGTCGGGCAGCCAGCTCGGGCCGGGCCGGCGGGTGCAGGTGGTGTAACTCGCGCGGTGCGCGATCGAGCGGTTCTGGTCCAGGAACTCCAGCCGCTCGGCCTGGCCGGTGCCCCCTGTGCGCAGCAGGGTGAAGGTGGGCTGCAGGAAAAAGCCGGTGTTGTCGTCGAGCTTGAGCTGCAGCTCCGGGCCCTCGTACACGTTGCCATCGCGCACGATGCGCACCTGGCCGCTGGCCTGCAGGGTCTCGCTGGCCTCGGTGTAGCGGATGTTGTCGGCGCGCACCACCACATCGTGGCGCCGCAGTTCGGCCTGCCCGCTGAGCCGCGTCACGCCGTCGGCGCTGTTTTCAATCTGGTCGGCGCTCACGAAGCTGGGTGCGGCCTGCTGGGCGCCGGGGTCCAGGCGCTCCAGCAGGCGCAGGCTGGGCTTGAGTTCCAACGCTGGCCAGGTCTCGGCGTCGGTCTGGGCGTGGGCGCCACTCCAGGCGCAGAGCAGGCCGGCGGCGCCCAGGCCCAGGCTGCGTCTTGCCGCCAGGGCAATCACGCGCAGGGCACAGGGAACGGCGGCGGTGTCAGGGAGGCAGTTGCGCTTCAAGGCGGGCCCGGTGTCGTGGCAGGCCAGCAGGGCTGGCAGGCCGTTTGTAGAATCCCGGCGGATTATCCTATGGCTGCGTGAACCCGCCGTCAGACCCCACCCCACTCCCCGCCCCCATGTCGTCTTCCCCCATCGCCTGGTCCGATCCTTCGCGCCAGCAGGCCTTTGAACAATGGCTGGCCGAGCAGGCGCCCGCCCACGGCCTGCTGCCACAGACGCTGCGCCTGGCCTCGGCCGACGCCTCGTTCCGGCGCTATTTCCGCGTCGACGACACCTCGGGTGGTTCGCGCATCGTGATGGATGCGCCGCCCAGCCATGAAAACAGCGAACCCTTCGTGCGCATCGCCCACCTGCTGGGTGACGCCGGGCTGAAGGTGCCCGAGGTGTTGGCCTGGCAGGCCGACAGCGGCTTCATGCTGCTGAGCGACCTGGGCAGCAGCACCTTGCTGGAGCGCCTGGACCACGAACGCTGCGACGACGCCTTGCCTTGGTTCCAGTGCGCCAGTGACAGCCTGCTGCGCCTGCAGCAGGCCTCGCGTCCGGGCGTGCTGCCGGTCTACGACGACGCCCTGCTGCACCGCGAACTGCAGCTGTTTCCCGACTGGTACCTGGCACAACACAAGGGCGTGGTGCTGGACGACGCGGACCGCCAGACGCTGCAGACCGCCTTCGACCAGATCGTGCGCATGAACCTGGCCGCGCCGCAGGTCTTTGTGCACCGCGACTACATGCCGCGCAACCTGATGAGCCCGTCCGGTCCGGCCGACGCCGACAGCGCCCGCGTGCTGGGCGTGCTCGATTTCCAGGACGCGGTCTACGGCCCCATCACCTATGACATCGCCAGCCTGATGCGCGACGCCTTCCTGAGCTGGGACGAACCTTTTGTCATCGACGTCACCGTGCGTTACTGGGAAAAGGCCCGCAAGGCCGGCCTGCTCGACTTCGAAGGCTGGAGTGAGGACTTTGGCGCCTTCTACCGCGCGGTGGAATGGATGGGGCTGCAGCGCCACCTCAAGGTGGCCGGCATCTTCGCGCGTCTGACCTTGCGCGATGGCAAACCCAAGTACCTGGCCGACACGCCACGCTTCATCCACTACATCCGCCACACCGCCAGCCGTTACCGTGAACTTGGGCCGCTGTTGCGCCTGATCGACCGCGTCGAAGGCCTGGAAGGTCTCAGCGGTTTTGCCTTCGGCCGGGTGTGACACCCGCATGCCGCGCTTTTTCTGTCCCACCGACCTCGCGCCGGGCGCGCACCTGGGTTTGCCCGAGGGCGCGGCCCGCCACGTGCAGGTGCTGCGCCTGCAGCCGGGCGATGCCATCACGCTGTTCAATGGCCAGGGCGGTGAACACGAGGCCGTGGTGCGGCGCATGGGCCGCAGCGAGGTGGAGGTCGAGGTCGGTCTCCACCACGCGGTCGAACGCGAGCCGGCCCGAGCGGTGACCCTGGCCGTGGGCATGCCGGCCAACGAGCGCATGGACTGGCTGGTGGAAAAGGCCACCGAGCTGGGCGTGGCCCGCATCCAGCCGCTGCTGACGGAACGCTGCGTGTTGCGCCTCAAGGGCGAACGCGCCGAGAAAAAGGTCGCCCACTGGCAGGCGGTGGCGGTGGCGGCTTGCGAGCAATCGGGCCGCAACCGTGTGCCGCAGGTGGCGCCGGTGCTGGAGCTGCCGGCCTGGCTGCAGACGCAATCGGCCGAGCCGGGCCAGCGCTGGGTGCTGTCCTTGCGCGAAGGCGTGTTGCCGGCGCGCGAACGCCTGGACACGGACGCACGCGCGCTGTGCGTGGTGGCGGGCCCCGAGGGAGGCCTCAGCGCCGTCGAGGAAGACCGCCTGCTGGCGGCGGCGTTCGCGCCGGCCAGCCTGGGCCGCGCGGTGTTGCGCGCTGAAACGGCCGCGCTGGCCGCGCTGGTGCTGGCCGCCGGCTGATCCGGCCGCGCCGCTGCCGATCAGGGCGCCGCGTACAGCGCCGAGGGGTGGGTGTAGACCATGTCCAGCGGGTAGCGTTTGCCGGCATGGTGGTCCAGCACACACTGCAGCACCACCGGGCTGCGGTGGCGCGCGGCACTGTCCCGCACTTCGTCCAGTGTCATCCACAGCGTGCGCACGATGCCGTCGTCCAGCGCACGGCCGGGCTCGGCGGCTCCCAACTCGCCGCTGAAGGCCAGCCGCAGGTAGGTCGTGCCCTCGGGTTTGGCCGCGGTGCCGGTGGCATGTGCCATGTAGATACCGACCAGCGCCGTGGGCAAGAAGTGGTGGGCCGTTTCCTCCAGCGCCTCGCGCGCGCAGCCGTCCTGAGGGCGTTCACCGGGGTCAAGGTGGCCGGCCGGGTTGTTCAGTCGCAGGCCATCGGGGGTGTGTTCTTCCACCAGCAGGTAGCGGCCTTCGCGTTCGATGATGGCGGCCACGGTGACGTGGGGTTTCCAGCGCAGATTCATGGCGTCGGATTATCCGTGCCGTCCGGCAGGGTGATGGGTTCATCGTCGGGGATGGCGCGGGGCAGGAGCAGGGCGAAACGGGCGCCTTGTCCCGGCGCGCTGTGCAGCGTCACCTGGCCACCGTGGCGCACCGCCACGGTCTGGACGAAGGGCAGGCCCAGGCCCGTGCCCTGGGTGCGTATGCCCTGCTGCACACGGTAGAAGGGCTTGAACAGGTGCGGCTGGGCGGCGGGGGGGATGCCCGGCCCCTCGTCCTGGATGGCCACTTCCCAGTGGCCATCCACGGCGCGCACGCTGCAGTGCACCGTGGTGCCGTCGGGCGAATATTTGATGGCGTTGCCCACCAGGTTGGCCAGGGCGCGCTGCAGCAGTTCGCGGTCGACCAGGCTGTCGGCGGGCATCTGGGGTGGCTTGAAGCGTAGGCCGATGGACTTGGCCTGCGCCGCCTCCCAGGCGTCGTCCAGCACCTCGCCCAGCAGGTCGCTGAGGTTGTAGCGCTCGCGCACGTACTCGCGCGACTGGGCACGCACCAGGCTGATGAAATCGTCGGCCAGGGCGAGGGCCTTGCGCGCGTGGCGCTCAACGCGGTCCTGGAACTGTGCCGTGTTCATGGCGTCCGGGTCCTGGCGCACCAGGTCCACCAGGGTCAGGATGGCCGATTGCGGCGCGCGCATGTCGTGGCTCAGGAAGTGCATCGCGTCGTCGCGTTGCCGCTGCTCGGCACGCATCTGCGTCACGTCGACCAGGCTCAGGATCCAGCCGCTGTGCTGACCGGCGGCACTGAAGGACGGGGTCCACTTGACCAGCAGGTCGCGGCCCTGCTGGTCGCGGGTTTCGAGCGCGTTGGGCTCGTGCGTGGCGGTGTGGAGGTGGTGGGCCAGGCCCTGTGCCAGGCCCTCCGTGCTGACCAGGTCCGCGGTCAGGCTGGTGAGGGAGCGGCCGGCCAGGGTGACAGGGGACGAGACCTGGAAATGCCTGGCGGCGGCGGCATTGGCCAGCACGACCCGCAGCTCCGTGTCGCAGACCAGGGTGGCGTCGGGCAGGCCGTCCAGGCTGTCGCTGACAAAGCGGTGCAGGTCGCGCAGCTGGTGGGTCACGCCGGTCAGGGCATTGATGCGGCGGTCCAGGAAGTCGCCACCACGCGGGCGGCCGTCGGGGACTGGCCGTGGAATCGACAGGCTGCTGTCGCGCAACTGGTGGTACTCATCCACCAGGTAGCGGGTGGCGGCGTCCATGCGGCGCCAACTCCAGAGCACATAGGCCAGGACCACGCCCAGCATGCCCGCCACGGGCCCGAGCTGCACCTGCAGCCACAGGCTGCCGACGGCCGTGACGGTGGCCATGGACAACAGCAGGCCCAGGCACAGCAGCAGGCCCGTCAAGGGACTGGTCCACGCCAGGGCCGACAGGGCCAGCAGCACCGGCAAGGTGTTGAACAAGGTGCCCACCCAGGCGGGCGCGGTGACCAGATGGCGACCCTGCAGCAGGGTGTCGACCAGGTTGGCGGCTATCTCGACGCCAGGCATCAGCAGCCGCTCGTCGGTCACCGGCGTGGCATAGAGGTCGCCGATCCCGGTGGCGGTGGCGCCCACCAGCACCAGCTTGTTGCGGAAGGTTTCGGGTGCCACGGTGCCGTCGAGCACGTCGACATAGGGGTAGCGCGTGAACGTGCCCGGCGGCCCCGCGAACGCCACTTGTGTGCGGTGGCTGCGGCGCCAGTCGAGTGCGCGGCCGGACACCGGGTCGATGGTCGTGTGCTCGTCGTCGGTCCTGCCCGGCAGCGGGTCCCCTGGATGCAGGATGCCGGCGGTCTGCAGCAACGCCACCGTGAAGTGTGGCCAGGACTGGGTGGGCGATCCTTCACGCAGGTAGATGCTGCGGGCAACGCCGTCGTCGTCCACCGGCAGGTGCACGTGCCCGATGGCCGCGGCGCCGCGCTGGAACGCGGGCAGCGGACCGACCACCACCGCCTGACCGTCCCGGTTCTGCATCATCATGGGCAGGACCAGCTTGCCGCTGTGGGCGATCGCCGCCGCCAGCGCCCGGTCGTTGGCAGACTGACCGATGTCCGCTTCGGGCAGCAGCAGGTCGAGTCCGATGGCGGCCGGGCGCCCGGCGCTGATGCGGTCGATCAGGTCGGCGTGCAGGCTGCGGGGCCAGGGCCAGCGGCCCAGCGCCGCGATGCTTTTGTCATCGATGCCGATCAGCACCACCTGGCCGTGGGCCACCTCGCGCGGTTGCAGGCGCACCAGGGCATCGTGCAGCAGCCGGTTGGTGCGGGTGAGCAGGTTGGTGTGGTCCAGGACCACCACCGCAGCCAGCACAGCGGCGGTCAACAGCAGCCACTCGCCCCAGCGCAGCTTGTGCGCCGGCCGGGGGCGGGCAAGCGTACCGGGCTCGGGCATGGGGGGGGTCAGCGCGCCTGGCCTTTTGGCGTGGACGGGGTGATCACGTTGCCAGCACCGGATCTGACGGGCTGCCCGTCGCTGGTTTGCAGGCCGACGCTTCCCACCTGCAGCCGGTGTGTGGTGGACAGGCGGCTCAGCTGGCCGCTCTCGTCGCGGCTTTGCCAGCGCAGGAAGTGGGTGCCGCTGTCTGCCGCCGGTACATCCAGGCGTGCCCCAGGCAGCCAGCCGTCGAACACCGGCTGGGTGAACGCCGCGTCACGCGCCACCTGGACACGGTAGCTCAGGCCGGCTTTTGTTGGCCAGAACGCGGACAGGCGTGCGTCTGAAGCCACGCTGGTGTTGTCAGACAACAGCGGCAGCACCTCGAAACGGGCTGGCACACCATAGGGGCCTTGTTTGCCGGCGGCATTCAGCGCAGCCACGCGCCAGTGGTAGTGCCCGGGGGCCAGGCCGACGGTCTGCTGGCATGTGTCCGATCCGGTCCGATCGGACACCAGATCGGCGAAGTCCGCGTCGCGCGCGACCTGCACGCGGTAGCCCTGCGCACCGTCGGGCTCGGTGCAGCGCAGCGACACGGTCGGGCCAGGCACTTTTTCGTCGGGGGTGGGGTAGCGGTAGATCGGCGGCACCGGACCGGACACCACACTGAAGCCGTGGCGGGCGCTGTTGCCCAGCAGGCCGAGGGTGTCCACGTTCTGCATCGCCAGGATGTAGCGGCCATCGTCCAGCCCGTCCCAGGTCACCTGCGGTTGGTTGACCCAGGCTTCGTGCAGCACGGTGTCGGGGACGCTCGCGTCACGCACCTGCACACGGTAGGCTTGCGCCAGGTTGTTGGCAGGCAGCGAGAAGTTCACCCGCTCACCGTTGTCGAATTCGGCGGGCAGGCCGCGGAGATCGGGCGCCGCCAGCAACGTGGCCCGCTCCAGGCGGCCCTTGCCGTCCAGCCGGGCCCCCTGGCCTGCGGTCAGCAAGGCAGGCAGGCGTCGCCCCCGCAAGGCGGTCACCTGGGCCTTGGGCTGTGGCGCCAGTGCCACGGTGCCCTCGTCCACTTCGCTGGTGGTGACGAGGCCGTCGGCCGTCACGCCAAAACGCGTGCCGCGCACGCTGGCCACGGCCATGGGGGTGTGCACTTCAAAACGGCTGCCCGGGTGGCGCTTGGGCGTCACCTCGCTCTCCACACGCCCGGTTTCCATGCGGATGAGCGTCTGGCTCTGCTGCGTGTTGGGGTTCAGGCGCAGGCGCGACAGGCGCGCCCTCGAACCGGCCGACAGGCCAAAGGCCGAACCGTCGGTCAACCGCAGACGGGCAAAGGATTTGTCGCGCACGTCGATCATGGCCCCTTCCGGCACTTCGGCGCCGACGCGCAGGGCTTCGGGTTCGCTGCGGCCCGGCAGCGTCACGCGTACGTCGCCGTGCACGTGCACCACCGTGGCCGAGGTCTCGGGCAGGTTCAGCAGCGGCAAGGGAATGGTCAGCACCTGGCCGGGCGTGAGCCGGTTCGGATCGGTCAAGCGGTTGGCGCGCTGCAGGGCAGGCCAGCGGCCCGCTTGTCCGAGTTGTTGTTGTGCGATGGACCATAGGGTGTCACCCTGCACCACCGTGTGGTCGATGCCGTCGGCGTGCGCCAGCGGGAAGGTCAACGGGCCGCCCAGGCACAAGGCCACGGACACCACCCGGGCCGATCCCCACATCCCGTGCCGCGGCGAACTGGCGTCAGTCCTGCTCTTGCTCGATGCGCGAGTCGGCTTCATGTTCTTCGTTCCCAATCGATTCGAGGCGGTAGCCCTGGCCATACACGGCACTGAGCCGGTAGCCGTTCTCGGGCCGCAGGTTGAGCACGCTGCGGATGCGCGAGATGTGGGTGTCCAACGAGCGGGACATGAGTTCGGTGCCGGGTGGGTTGGATGAGCCCCACAGGCTTTCCAGCAGGTGCCGGCGCGACAGCAGGCGGCCTTTGTTGCGGAACAGGAACAGCGCGATGTCGAATTCCTTCTGCGTCAAGGCCACCGGCTTGCCGTCGATCTCGAGCCGGCGGCCGATGGGCATGAACTTGTAGCGGCCCCACACCTGCTCGGTCGGCAGCGGCTCGGCATAGACCCGCCGCAGCAGGGCCTGCACCCGCGCCACCAGCTCACCCACGCGCATGGGCTTGATCATGAAATCGTCGGCGCCACACGACAAACCTTCGACGATGTCACGTTCTTCGCGGCGGTTCGTCAAGAAAAGTATCGGGATGCGCTCGGTGAGGTTTTCCCGGATCCAGTGCACGATCTCGGGCCCCGACATGTCGGGCAGCGACCAGTCCAGCACGAGCAAGTCGTAGGACTCCCGCCGCAGTTCCTTGAGCAGGCTTTCGCCGTCCAGGAACACATGGCAGTCGTGACCGACCGCCTGCAAAGTGTATTTTGTCAACTCAAGTTGGTCGACGTCATCGTCCAGCGCGGCAACACGCATTTGTTTCCTCTCCCCTGCTGCGCGCTTGTGAGTATTGTCAGCGCAGATCAGGAAATTTTAACGTTATCGCCCATTTTGTGGGGGGAAGATGGTCAACGATTGCAAAATTCCGGGGACTTTTTTTGACCATTTGTCGGCGCGTTTGCAGGCCTTCTGACTTTTGCGAGATTCAGGGAGCGGCCTGCCGGTGGCGGCGGTCTGGGGCGCCGCAGCGGAGGCGCTGGTGAGTCAGGTAGCATTCGGGTTCAACAGTCCAACCGGAGGAGACACATGCTCATAGGCATACCGGCCGAGACGGCCGCAGGCGAGACGCGTGTTGCCGTCACGCCCGAAACCGTCAAGAAGCTCAAGGCCCAAGGCCACACGCTGCGTGTTCAATCGGGCGCGGGTGTCCCGGCCAGTGCCACCGACGCGGCCTTCGAAGCCGCGGGGGCCGAGATCACCGACGCCGCCGGCGCCTTGGGCTGTGAACTGGTGCTCAAGGTGCGCGCGCCGTCCGCAGCCGAGCTGGGTCTGATGAAGCCCGGCACCACTCTGGTGGGCATGCTCAACCCTTTCGATGCCGCCGGTCTGGCCGCCATGGCCGCGGCCGGCCTGACCGCCTACGCGCTGGAAGCCGCGCCGCGCACCACCCGTGCGCAGAGCATGGACGTGTTGTCCAGCCAGGCCAACATCGCTGGCTACAAGGCCGTGATGATGGCGGCCGACAAATACCAGCGCTTCTTCCCTATGCTGATGACCGCCGCCGGTACCGTGAAGGCCGCGCGCGTGGTGATATTGGGCGTGGGCGTGGCGGGGCTGCAGGCCATCGCCACCGCCAAGCGCCTGGGCGCGGTGATCGAGGCCAGCGACGTGCGCCCCAGCGTGAAGGAGCAGGTCGAGTCGCTGGGCGCCAAGTTCATCGACGTGCCGTATGAAACCGCCGAGGAAAAGGAAGCCGCGGAAGGCGTGGGCGGCTACGCGCGCCCCATGCCGCCGAGCTGGCTGGAGCGCCAGAAGGCCGAGGTGGCCAAGCGCGTGGCGCAGGCCGACGTGGTGATCTCCACCGCGCTGATCCCGGGGCGCCCGGCGCCGGTGCTGATCACCGAGGAGATGGTCAAGAGCATGAAACCCGGCTCGGTGATCGTGGACATCGCCGCCGGGCGGGGCGCGAACGGCGTGGGGGGCAACTGCCCGCTGACGGAGACCGACCAGACCGTGGTCAAACACGGCGTGACGCTGATCGGCGAGACCAACCTGGCCGCGCTGGTGGCGGCCGATGCGAGCGCGCTGTACGCGCGCAATGTGCTGGACTTCCTCAAGCTCGTCATCACCAAGGAAGGCGCGCTGCACGTGCCCATGGACGACGACATCGTCGTTGCCTGCCTGATGGCGCAAGGTGGGCAGGTCAAGCGTGCGTGATCCCATGCCTGCCTGGTGGCGCCCTGCCCGCTGGTGCGCCGCGCTGGGTGCCGCCCTGTGGCTGTCGGCCTGCGCGGTGCCCGATGCCAGCCGGTCGGAAGTTGGCCGTTACAAGGTCGCGCTGCCGCCAGGCCAATGGACGGAGTTGCCGGCACAAGCGGCCTTCCGCCTGCCGGCCACGGTCGACGGCGCGTCGGCACCGCTGACCACGCGGGCCTGGGCGCTGCGGGGCGACGACGGTGCCTGGCTGGCCGTGGCCCTGCTGCACGTGGCCGATGTGGGCCGCAACACCACCCCATGGACCCGCGCCTGCCCCGCCACGCGCGACGTTTGGGTGCAGGACGCGGCGGGTTCCAGCGCCGCCCGCATCGACTGCCTGCGCTACCGGCGTGCGGCCGAGTTCAACGATTGGCTGGCCAAGAACCGCCCCGACCTGGCGCAGTGGACCGCCCAGCAGGGTGTCCAGTTCAAGGGCACCTACGCGCACCTCAACCACGTGCTCACCACCACCTGGGGCGATTACGTCGCGCTGGACGTGCTGGCCGTGCAGCGGCTGGTGCGGCCGGCCACCCACAGCAACGACGAATTCCTGCGCGCCGGACTGCCCACGCAGGACTGGATCGATCGCGTGGCCGAGTCGGTGCGCCTGAGCACCCGCATGTTCGACGGCCACCTGGCCCTGCCGCCTTTTCCTTTCCCGATCAACCAACATTGAGGGCTGACCCGATGGATGCCGTATCCCCCACCCTGATCAACCTGATCATCTTCGTGCTGGCGATCTACGTCGGCTACCACGTGGTCTGGACCGTGACCCCGGCGCTGCACACGCCGCTGATGGCCGTGACCAACGCCATCTCGGCCATCGTCATCGTCGGTGCCATGCTGGCCGCCGCACTCACTGAAACCACGCTGGGCAAGACCATGGGCGTATTGGCCGTGGCCCTGGCCGCGGTCAACGTCTTCGGCGGCTTCCTCGTCACCCGGCGCATGCTGGAGATGTTCAAGAAGAAGGAACGCAAGGCACCTGTGGCCAAGGGAGACGCAGCATGAGCATGAATTTGGTTGTATTGCTGTACCTGATCGCCTCGATCTGCTTCATCCAGGCGCTCAAAGGCCTGAGCCACCCCACCACCTCCATCCGCGGCAACGTCTTCGGCATGAGCGGCATGGCCATCGCCGTGCTGACCACCGCCGCGCTCATCGTGCAATTGGCGGGTTCTGCCTCGGGCCTGAGCTGGGTGCTGCTGGGCCTGGTGCTGGGCGGCGGGCTGGGCGCCTACATGGCCAACAAGGTCGAGATGACCAAGATGCCCGAGCTGGTGGCCTTCATGCACAGCATGATCGGCCTGGCCGCAGTGTTCATCGCCGTAGCCGCCGTGGCCGAGCCCTGGGCCTTTGGCATTTCGCCCAAGGGCGCGCTGATTCCCTTTGGCAACAAGATCGAGCTCTTCCTGGGCGCGGCCATTGGCGCCATCACCTTCAGCGGCTCGGTCATCGCTTTCGGCAAGCTCTCGGGCAAGTACAAGTTCCGCCTGTTCCAGGGCGCGCCGGTGACCTTCGGCGGCCAGCACATGCTCAACCTGGTGCTGGGCCTGAGCACCCTGGGCCTGGGCCTGGCGTTCGCGCTGACCGAGAACTGGACCGCCTTCTTCGCCATGATCGCCCTGTCCTTCGTGCTGGGCGTGCTCATCATCATCCCCATCGGCGGCGCCGACATGCCGGTGGTGGTGTCCATGCTCAACAGCTACTCGGGCTGGGCGGCCGCCGGCATCGGCTTCAGCCTGAACAACAGCATGTTGATCATCGCCGGCTCGCTGGTGGGCTCGTCGGGTGCCATCCTGAGCTACATCATGTGCAAGGCCATGAACCGCTCCTTCTTCAACGTCATCCTCGGCGGCTTCGGTGGCGACGCCACCTCGGCGGCCGCGGCCGGCGGCGGCGTGCAGCGCACGGCCAAGAGCGGCAGCGCGGACGACGCCGCCTTCATCCTGGGCAACGCCGAGACCGTGGTCATCGTGCCCGGCTACGGCCTGGCGGTGGCGCGCGCCCAGCACGCGGTGAAGGAGCTGGCGCACAAGCTGACCGAGAAGGGCATCACGGTGAAGTACGCCATCCACCCGGTGGCCGGGCGCATGCCGGGGCACATGAACGTGCTGCTGGCCGAGGCCGAGGTGCCCTACGACCAGGTGTTCGAGATGGAGGACATCAATGGCGAGTTCGGCCAGGCCGACGTGGCCATCATCCTGGGCGCCAACGACGTGGTGAACCCGGCGGCGATGATCAAGGGCAGCCCGATCTACGGCATGCCCATCCTGGAGGCCTACAAGGCCAAGACCATCATCGTCAACAAGCGCTCCATGGCGGCCGGCTACGCGGGCCTGGACAACGAACTGTTCTACATGGACAAGACCATGATGGTCTTCGGCGACGCCAAGAAGGTGGTCGAGGACATGGTCAAGGCCGTGGAGTGACGGTGGGGCCGGTGGCCCCCCTGTCTTGTGTGTTGTCGCACCGTCAACGCCGGCCGTCCACCACAGCGCCCGGCGTTGTCGCTTTTTAGAGTCCCAACCCCAGCCCGCGTCAGGGAAAAACACGAAGCCTGACGTCGGGCTGACGGGGCACAATCGGTGCGCAATGCCGCGTCCGCCGCACCTGCTGGTGTGGCCGCCCGATCCTCAAGAAACTCACGGAGACTTCATGGCCACCTCGACCCAAGAACGCCCCTGGCTGTCCGCCTATCCCGCGGGTGTGCCCAGCGATATCGACGTGTCGCATTACGCGTCGCTGGTGGCGCTGATGGAGGAGAGCTTCCAGAAGTACGCCGCCCGCACGGCCTACCATTTCATGGGCAAGGACTTCAGCTACGCCCAGACCGACAGCCTGTCCGTCGCCTTCGGTGCCTACCTGCAGGGCCTGGGCCTGGTGAAGGGCGACCGCGTGGCCATCATGATGCCCAACGTGCCGCAGTACCCGGTGGTGGTGGCGGCGGTCTTGCGCGCCGGCTTCGTGGTCGTCAACGTCAATCCGCTCTACACCCCGCGCGAGCTGGAGCACCAGCTCAAGGACTCCGGCTCCAAGGCCATCGTCATCATCGAGAACTTCGCCGGCACGCTGGAACAGTGCATCGCCAACACGCCGGTCAAGCACGTGGTCCTGTGCGCCATGGGCGACATGCTGGGCCTGCTCAAGGGCGCGCTGGTCAACTACGTGGTGCGCAACGTCAAGAAGATGGTGCCGGCCTACAGCCTGCCCCAGGCGGTGCGCTTCAACGAGGCCGTCGCCAAGGGCACACGCGGTGAACTCAAGCGCCCCGAGATCAAGCCGGACGACGTGGCGGTGCTGCAGTACACCGGCGGCACCACCGGCGTGAGCAAGGGCGCGGTGCTGCTGCACCGCAACGTCATCGCCAATGTGCTGCAGTCCGAGGCCTGGAACAGCCCAGTGATCCAGAAGGTGCCGAGCAACGAGCAGATCACCACCGTGTGCGCCCTGCCGCTGTACCACATCTTCGCCTTCACCGTCTGCATGATGCTGAGCATGCGCAACGGCGGCAAGGTGCTGCTCATCCCCAACCCGCGCGACCTGCCCGCCGTGCTCAAGGAGCTGTCCAAGCACACCTTCCACAGCTTCCCTGCGGTCAACACCCTGTTCAACGGCCTGGCCAACCACCCCGACTTCAACACCGTCAACTGGCGCAACCTCAAGGTCTCGCTGGGCGGCGGCATGGCGGTGCAGGGCGCGGTGGCCAAGCTCTGGCTGGAGAAGACCGGCTGCCCCATCTGCGAAGGCTACGGCCTGTCCGAGACCAGCCCCTCGGCCAGCTGCAACCCGGTCACCAGCACCGAATACACCGGCACCATCGGCGTGCCCATTCCCGGCACCTCCATGAAATGCCTGGACGACGAGGGCCACGACGTTCCCATGGGCCAGCCCGGTGAGATCGCGATCAAGGGCCCGCAGGTCATGGCCGGCTACTGGCAGCGCCCCGACGAGACCGCCAAGGTCATGACGGCCGACGGCTACTTCAAGACCGGCGATGTCGGCGTGATGGATGCCCGTGGCTACTTCAAGATCGTCGACCGAAAGAAGGACATGGTGCTGGTCAGCGGCTTCAACGTCTACCCCAACGAGGTCGAGGACGTGGTCGCCAAGCTCGAAGGCGTGCTGGAGTGCGCTGTGGTGGGCGTGCCCGACGACAAGTCGGGCGAGGCGGTCAAGCTGGTCATCGTCAAGAAGCACGAGGCGCTGACCGAGGGCATGGTGCGTGAGTTCTGCAAGGCCAACCTGACCGGCTACAAGCAGCCCAAGGTGATCGAGTTCCGCACCGAACTGCCCAAGACCCCGGTGGGCAAGATCCTGCGCCGCGAGCTGCGCGACAAGAAATAAGGCGCGCGGACGAAGCGGCCCATCCGCTCGCTTTCGGCGCACAATTCAACCGCCTGCGGCCCCTTGGCCGAGGCGGTTTTTTTTGGAGTATCGCCATGGCACAACGCATTGCCATCGTCAGCGCCCTGCACGCCGAGCTGGCCGAGGTGCTGGCGCTGATGCCCGACGAACACAAGCGCCGCGTGGGCGGGCGCACCTTCTGGACCGGCCACCTGCATGGCCACGACGTGGTGCTGGTGCTCAGCGGCATGGGCAAGGTGGCGGCGGCGGCCACCACCGCGCTGCTGATCGACCGCTTCCAGGCCGGACAAGTCGTCTTCACCGGTGTGGCCGGCGGCCTGGCACCGGGCGTCGAGGTGGGCGACGTGGTCGTGGGCGGCGGTTTCATCCAGCACGACATGGACGCCTCGCCCATGTTCCCGCGTTTCGAGCTGCCGGGCCAGGGCGTCACCCGGCTGCCCGCCGACGCCGTGCTGGCCCAGGTGCTGCAGGAGGCCGCCGAGGATGCCGTCACCTGGCTGCCCAAGCTGCTCGACGCGACCACGCTGGCCACCCTGGGCCTGCACCGGCCTGCGGTGCACCGCGGGCTGATCGTCAGCGGCGACCGTTTCGTGTCCACCGACGCCGAAAGTGCGGCCTTGCGCCAGGCCGTGCCCGAGGCGCTGGCGGTGGACATGGAGAGCGCCGCCGTGGCCCAGGTCTGTCGTGATTTTGGCGTCGGCTTTGGGGCGGTGCGGACCATCTCCGACCGCGCAGACAACGAAGCCCACGTGGACTTCCCGCGTTTCCTCGACCAGGTGGCGCGGCACTACAGCGCGCGCATCATCCGCAGGACCCTCAACCTGCTGTGAACAGGTTCTGAGGCTCAGCGCGCCTTGCGCGCGGCCGATACCGGCGTCAGGGCCTGCTGCAGCCGGCCCTCGCGTGTGGGCACCTCGGCGCTGAGGGCGTTCTCCACGTGGCCGATGTGGTCCAGCATGCGCTGGCGCGCCAGCACCAGGTCGCCTGCTTCCAGCGCCTCGACGATGGCGGCGTGTTCGTCGCACGACTGGCGCGCGTCGTGGGTGGACTGGTAGAGCGTGGCCGCCAGCGTGGTGCGGGCCGTGAGGTCGCGCAGTACGCCGCAGAGCAGGCGGTGGCCCAGGTTCTCGGCCATGCAGACGTGGAAGTCGGCCAGCATGAAGGCGCGCGTGGCGGCGTTGTCGCCCTGGATCGCCTGCCGTTCCTGGTCGATGTGGCGGCGCAGCGCCAGCGCCACCGATTGCAGCGAACGGCCCTCGGCCGGGGCCTCGCCGGTCTGGCTCAGGATGCCGGCCTCGACGATGCGCCGGGCGGCGAAGGCGTCGCGTGCGTCCTCCACCGAAGGCTCCACCACATACCAGCCGCGGCGCGGGCGCACCTCCACGAAGCCCCGGGCCTGCAGCTGCATCAGGGCCTCGCGCACCATGGTGCGGCTGACGTGGAACAGGTCGGCCAGTTCCTGCTCCCCCAGGCGCTCGCCGGGCGCGAGCTGCTGGGCCAGGATGGATTCGACAACGCGTTGGGCGATTTCACTCTGGGTGGTCATGAGCGTCGGACTTTAACCCCTGTGTTGGCCCAGGCCGGGAATCCCTCAATCGAGCGTCGGGCGCACGCGACCGTCCAGCACCGCATGGGCCTGGGCGCGGTCGATGTCGCCTTCCCAGGCCGCCACCACCACCGTGGCCACGCAGTTGCCGATCAGGTTGCCCAGGGCGCGGGCGATGCCCATGAACCAGTCGATGGACAGGACCAGCACCAGGCCGATGGCGGGGATCGCCGGGATGGCCTGCAGCGTGGCCGCCAGCACCACGATGGCCGACCCTGGCACCCCGTGGGCGCCCTTGGACGTGACCAGCGAGATCGCCAGGATGGTCAGCAGGTCCGTCATGGAGATCGGCGTGTTGGTGGCCTGGGCGATGAACACGGCCGCCAGGGTGATGTAGATCGAGAAGGCGTCGAGGTTGAAGGAGTAGCCGGTGGGAATGACCAGGCCCACGGTCGAGTCCTTGATGCCCATGCCGCGCAGCTTGGCCATGATCTGCGGCAGCACGCTGTCGGACGAGGTGGTGGCGAAGACCACGGCCAGCTCCTCTCGCAGGTAGCGCAGCAGCTTGAAGATGCTGAAACCGGCCAGGCGCATGATCAGGCCCAGCACGCCAAAGACGAAGAAGATCACCGCCACGTAGAACAGCACCACCAGCATGCCCAGCTGCTTGAGCGAACCCAGGCCGTACTTGCCGACGGTGAAGGCGATGGCGCCCAGCACACCCAGCGGCGCCAGCTTGATGATGATGCCCATGGTCTTGAACAGCACGTGCGAGAGCGTGTCGATGAAGTCGGCCACCGGCGCGCCGCGTTCACCCAGCATGGCCAGCGCGCAGCCGAACAGCACCGCGAACAGCAGCACCTGCAGCACATCGCCGGTGGCAAAGGCCGCCACCACGGTGGTGGGGATGAGTTTCATCAGGAACTCCACCGTGCCGCCGCCGGTGAGCTTGCTGGCGTTGTCGGCGTAGGCGCTCATGGCCTTGGCGTCCAGCGCCGCCGGGTCCACGTTCATGCCCACCCCGGGCTGGAACCAGAAGGCCAGCACCAGGCCCAGCAGCAGGGCGACGGTGGTCACCACCTCAAAGTAGATCAGCGCCTTGACGCCGACCCGGCCCACGCGCCGGAGGTCACCGGCGCCGGCGATGCCGTGCACCACCACGCAGAACACCAGCACCGGGATGATCATCTTGATGAGCTTGATGAAGCCGTCGCCCAGGGGCTTGAGCTTGACCGCGAACTCGGGCCAGACAAAACCCAGCAGCACGCCGAGCAACAAGGCCAGGAGCACCTGGCCAAACAGGGACTTCAGAAACTTCGGCATGATTTCTCCTGGACAAATCAAACATACAAATCTTGTATGCAAGAATGTAGGCAAGAAATGCCCCGAGCGGTTCAGGGATTACCCTAGGGGGCGGCGCGCCAGCGGTCGGCGCGCCCGTTCAGCGCTGCTGCTGGGCGAAATCCAGCGCGGCCTGCAGCATGCGCGCCAGCGTGGGCTGCACCCGGGCCGCGCGTTCCTCGGCGTAGTCGAAGGGCCAGGCCTCGTGCATGTAGCTGCGCTGGGTCTGCTCCAGCTGCACGGCGTGGATGTGCTGCTGCGGCTGGCCGTAATGGCGGGTGATGTGCCCGCCCTTGAAGCGGCCATTGAGCACCGCCGTGTGGCCTTCGGCCGTGCGGGCGATGTCCAGCAGCGTCTGCGCCAGCGCGGGGTCGCAGCTGGCACCGTCGGCGGTGCCGAGGTTGAAGTCGGGCAGCCGGCCCTCAAAGAAGCGCGGCACTTCCGACCGGATGGAATGGGCGTCCCACAACACCGCCACGCCGTGCTGGGCGCGTATGCGGTCGAGTTCGGCCCGCAGCTGCGCGTGATAAGGGCGCCACCACGTCTCGCGGCGCTGCGCGATCTCCGCGTCGTCGGGTGCCTGGCCGGCTTTATAGAGCGGCTCCGAGTCGAAGGTGTCCAGCGGGCACAAGCCGGTGGTGTTCTGGCCCGGGTAGAGGTTGGCGTTGTCGGGCGGGCGGTTCAGGTCCACCACATAACGCGAGTGGGTGGCCATCAGCACCGAGGCGCCCAGGTCGCGCGCGAACGCATAGAGGCGGTCCAGGTGCCAGTCGGTGTCGGGCACACGACGCGCCGCGTCGGTCAGGCGCGCGGCGATGTCGGCCGGCACGTGGGTGCCCATGTGGGGGATGGACAGCAGCAGCGGCGCGGTGCCGGCGTGGAACACGAAAGGGGGCACGGTGGGTGGGTTCATGGCTTGTGTGGTGTCAGTGGGCGGGGGCCGCAAGCGAGCGGCGGGCATCGACCAGGCCCTGCCAGGCGCGGTTGCCCAGCGCATGGCGACCACCCAACACCCGCCGCTGGCCACCGGTCCAGACCTCGGCGATGGCCGACCGCCGGTGGCTGGCGAAGACGTGGGCCGACAACATGGCGTCGGGGCTGGGCAGACCTTGCAGCAGCGGGTGGCTGGCGTCCAGCAGCACCAGGTCGGCCTGCTGGCCCACCGCCAGGCCCGCCACGGCGCGGCCGCTGGCCTGGGCGCCGCCGGCCACGGCATGGAGCGTCATGGCGGTGGCCACGTGGCGCTGGGCGTCGTCGGCCAGCACGTTGCGTTGGCGGGTGGCCAGGCGCTGGCTGTATTCGAGCAACTGGAGTTCTTCGGCCGCATTCACCGTGGCGTGGCTGTCGGAGCCCACCCCCCAGCGGCCACCGGCGCCACGCCACTGCGCCATGTCGAAAATGCCATCGCCCAGATTCGCTTCGGTGGTGGGGCACAGGCCGGCCACGGCGCCGCTGTGGGCCGCGCGCCGGTACTCGTCGGCATCCATGTGGGTGGCGTGCACCAGGCACCAACGGGCATCCACCGGCAGGTGATTGAGCAGCCACTGCACCGGGCGTTGGCCGCTCCAGCGCTGGCAGGCCTCGACCTCGCCGGTCTGCTCGGCGATGTGGATGTGGATGGGCGCGGTGGCGTCCAGCGACGCCAGGCCGGCCACCGCTTCGCGCAGCGCCTCGGGCGGCACCGCGCGCAGCGAATGCGGCGCCAGGCCCAGGCGCGCGCCCTGGGCGTCGCACAAAGGCTTGAGCGACTGCAGCAGCGCCAGCATGTTGTCGGTGCGGCGGATGAAACGTTTTTGCCCGTCATTCGGCGGCGTGCCGCCAAAGCCGCTGGTCTGGTAGAGCACCGGCAGCAGCGTCAGACCGATGCCGGTGGCCTGCGCGGCGCGCAGCAGGCACAGCGACAGCTCGCGGTCGTCGGCGTAGGGCCTGCCGTCCAGGTCGTGGTGCACGTAGTGAAACTCGCACACGCTGGTGTAGCCGGCCTCCAGCATCTCCACATAGAGCCCTGTGGCGATGGCTTCCAGCTGCTTGGGTGTGATGGCACCGGCGAAGCGGTACATCAGCTCGCGCCAGCTCCAGAAGCTGTCCTGCGCGGCTCCGCGGTATTCGGTCAGGCCGCCCATGGCGCGTTGGAACGCGTGCGAGTGCAGGTTGGGCAGGCCGGGCAGCACCGGGCCGGCAGCGCGTGGGGTGCCGGCGGGCGCGGTGCTGTCTGGCGCGACGGTGCTGAGCTGGCCGGCGGCGTTCCATTGCAGCAGCACATCGCGCGCCCAGCCCGTGGGCAGCAGCGCGTGGTCGGCGAACAGGGTCTGGGTCATGGGCGTTGGGCGATGCGGCCCTGCCGCACCACGGTGGGTTGGGGGTGTTGGCCCAGCCAGTAGGCGAGTTCGGCCACGGCCTGCAGCGGCCACAGGACGAAGTTGGCGGGCTGGCCCGGCGCGATCTGCCCGTGGCTGGTCTGCAGACCCAGCGCGCGCGCGGCGTGGCGCGTGACGCCGGCCACGGCCTCGGGCACGGTCAGGCGGAACAGGGTGCAAGCCATGTTGAGCATGAGCAGCAGGCTCAGGGCCGGCGAGGTGCCGGGGTTGTGGTCGGTGGACACGGCCATGGGCACGCCGGCCTCGCGCAAGGCCTGGATGGGCGGCAGGTGGGTGTCGCGCAGGAAGTAATAGGCGCCGGGCAGCAGCACGGCCACGCTGCCGGCGGCCCGCATGGCGGCGATGCCCTCGGCGCTCAGGTGTTCGATGTGGTCGCACGACAGCGCGCCATGACGCGCTGCCAGCGCCGAGCCACCCATGTCCGACAGCTGCTCCGCGTGCAGCTTGACCGGCAAGCCCAGGACTTGCGCGGCGCGGAACACCTGTTCGGTCTCGGCCAGCGAAAAGCCGATGGTCTCGCAGAACACGTCCACCGCGTCGACCAGGCCTTCGGCCGCCAGCGCCGGCAGCATGTCCTGGCACACCAGGTCGATGTAGACCTGGCTGCGGCCCGCGTATTCGGGCGGCAGCGCGTGGGCGCCCAGGAAGGTGGTTCGCACCGTCACGCCAAATGCCTCGCCCAGGCGACGCGCCACACGCAGTTGGGCACGCTCGTGTTCGAGCGAGAGGCCGTAGCCCGACTTGATCTCGATGGCACACACGCCCTCGCGCAGCAGGGCTTGCAGACGCGGCGCGGCCAGGGCAAACAGCTCGTCCTCGCTGGCCGCACGCGTGGCGCGCACGCTGGAGACGATGCCGCCACCGGCGCGCGCCACTTCCTCGTAGGTTGCCCCGGCCAGGCGCAGGGCAAATTCGTTGGCGCGCTGGCCGCCGTAGACCAGGTGGGTGTGGCAGTCGACCAGGCCGGGCGTGACGAGGGCGTCGCGGCCGTCGTGCTGGGCGACGTGGGCGTGTTCGGTCGGCAGTGCGGCGCGTGCGCCGACCCACGTGACTTGGCCGCCGGCGACCACGATGGCGGCGTCGTCCAGCGCGGGGGCGTCCGCGCCCAGGGCTTCCGGCGCCAGGCGCAGGTTCGTCCAGACGCCGTCGGCGCTGGCGTGGGTGTCGAAGGGCTTCATGGGTTCACCGCCTGGATGGACACGGCCAGCAAGGCCGCGGCTGTCTGCTCACACGACAACGCCCAGGACTGGGCGCCGTGGTTCCACCACAGGCCCTCGCCCGGCGCCAGCATCTGATCGCCCGCGCGCCAGTGGCCTGACACCGCCATCAGCAGCCCAGCCGGCGCGGCCAGCGTGGTGGCGCCACGGCAGACCGCCACCGTGGCGCGGCAGGCCGCGCGGCGTGTCATCACGTTGAAATCGTGGCAGTCGCCGTCCAGCAGCGTGCCCAGCACCGGCGCCTCGCCGTCAAAGGCGAAGGGTCGCAGCGGCGTGTCCAGCCGGTGGTCGAAGGCGCCGTCCGTGCCCAGCAGCCGCACGCCCGCGCCCTCGAGCAGGGTGATCACGCGGTCCACGCCGGCAAAGGTTGAGAACGGCCCGTCGCTGCCGATGTGGGCGATGCTCACGCGCCAGTCGAAGGCGTCCATGCCCGCGCCCGGCGGCTGGCACACGATCTCGCGCGTGACGCCGCCGCCGTTTTTCCACGGTGTGGCGGCCAGGGTGGCACGGTCGAAGCGGTGCACTGTCATGTCAGTGCCGCCCGGCCGCCCGAAGGCATTGACGCCCCCCTCCGGGGCAGCGGTGCGCGAAGCGATGAGCGTGGGGGTCATGTCATGCGCGCGTGAGAACCGCCTGCAGGAACTCGCGCGTGCGCGCCTGCGTGGGCTGGCTGAAGATGACGTCGGGCGGGCCGGATTCGATGATGCCGCCGCCGTCCATGACCACCACCACGTCGGCGACTTCCTTGGCGAAACCCATTTCGTGGGTCACCACCATCATGGTCATGCCCTCGCTGGCCAACAGCTTCATGACCTGCAGCACCTCGCCCACGAGTTCGGGGTCCAGCGCCGAGGTCGGCTCGTCGAACAGCATCACGCGCGGCTTCATGGCCAGTGCGCGGGCAATCGCCACGCGCTGTTTCTGCCCGCCCGACAGGCTGGCCGGCATGGCCTCGGCCTTGTGGGTCAGGCCCACTTTGCGCAGCAGCACGTCGGCTTCGGCGTCGGCCTCGGCGCGGCCCAGGCCACGCAGCTTGCGCGGGCCCAGCGTGACGTTGTCCCGCACCGTCAGGTGCGGGAACAGGTTGAAGGACTGGAACACCATGCCCACCTCTTCGCGCAAGGCGTTGAGGTCGGCGTCGGGCAGCATCCGGCCGCCGTCCACCAGGGTGCGGCCGCAGATGTCGATGCGCCCGCCTTCGGCCTGCTCCAGGCCATTGCAGCAGCGCAGGAAGGTGCTCTTGCCCGATCCGCTGGGACCGATGACCACCACCACCTGCGAGGGCATCACCTCGAAGTCGATGCCGTTCAGCACCACGTGGTCGCCAAAGGCCTTGCGCAGGCCGCGGATGCGGACGATGGGCGCGGTGTCTGCCGCCGTGTTGGCTTGTTGGCCTTTCATTGCACCATTCCTCCGGCCCGCAGGCGGGTTTCCAGTTTGCGCAGGGCCAGCGTGGTCAGGCCGGTCAGCACGAAGTACATCACCGCGATGGCCAGGTAGACCTCCAGCGAACGGTAGGAGACGCTGATGATCTTCTGACCCTCGTGCATGAGGTCGTGGATGGTCAGCAGCGAGACCAGGGCCGAGTTCTTGATGAGTGCGATGAACTCGTTGCCCAGCGGCGGGATCATGCGCACCACGGCCTGCGGCAGGATCACGTTGCGCATGGCCTGGCCCGAGGACAGGCCGATGGAGCGTGCCGCCTCCATCTGACCCTTGTCGATGGACTGGATGGCGCCGCGCACGATCTCGGACACATAGGCGCCCGAGTAGATGCCCAGGCCGATCACGCCACACAGGAAGGCGGGCAGCAGGATGCCGAACTGTGGCAGGCCGAAGAACAGGATGAAGAGCTGCACCAGCAGCGGCGTGCCACGGATGGCCGCGACATAGGCGGTGCACAGGCCGTAGACCAGCTTGCGCGCCGGGTTCAGGCGCCCGATGCCGACCAGCAGGCCCAGCAGGCAGCCCAGCAGCAGCGAGACGGCGGTGATCTCCACCGTCACCACGGCGCCTTGCAGCAGCTGGGTCCAGCCCGCCCAGACGGGTGTAAAGTCAAGTTCCATTGCGGGGTGTGGCCGTGGGGCTTACTTGGCGGCGGCGCTGAACCACTTCTTGGTCAGCGCGGCGTAGGTGCCGTCGGCCTTGATCTTGGCCAGCGCGGCGTTCACGGCCTTGGTCAGTTCGGGCGTGTCCTTGCGCAGGGCCATGCCGTATTCCTCGATGGTCAGCTGCTCTTCCAGCACGCGCAGGCCCGGGCGGGTGCGCACGTACTGGTAGGCGGCGGGCTTGCCGGTCACGGCGGCGTCGGCGCGGCCGATGTCCACCAGGTTGAACATTTCCTGGTTCTTCTCGACTTCGATGCGCTGGACCTTGGGGTGTTTGTCGGTCAGGTAGCCGACCGACTTGGTGCCTACCTGCACCGAGACCTTCTTGCCGTCCAGATCGGCCAGCTTCTTGATCGTGGTGTTGTTGTCCTTGACCATGGCCACCAGGCCGCCGGCGTAGTAGGGCTCGGAGAAGTCCACCACCTTCTTGCGCTCGTCGGTGATGTAGATGGCCGACATGGCGATGTCGAAACGCCTGGAGATCAGGCCGGGGATCAGACCCTTGAAGTCGATGTCCACCCACTCGACCTGTTTGCCCATGGCCTTGGCCACCGCCTCGGTCAGCTCGATGTCGAAGCCGGTGCGTTTGCCGTTGTCCACGTACTCCATCGGCGGGAAGGTGGCGTCGGTGCCCACGCGCAACACGTTGTCCTGTGCGTGCACCGAGGCGGCGCCCAGGCCCAGGGCGGCAGCGGCTAGAAGGAGTTGGCGGCGGATGTTCATGGGAAAGCTCCAGGGGTTGAGGGAACAAGGGAAGAAAACATTCAGGGCGGACTGAGCAGGCGGGAGATGCGCGCGGCGGCCACGATGGTCATCTGAGTCAGCGCGTGTTCCTGGTCCTGCACGCGGGAGATCGGCGCCATCAGCGTGATCGCACCGACCGCGTGCCGGGGCGCGGCGAACACCGGCGCGCTCACGCCCCAGACGCCCGCATCGACCTCGCCGGCGCTGGTGACGCAACCGGCCTGGCGGATGGCGGCCAGTTCGGCGTCGGCGGCCTGCCAGTCGGCGCCGCCGGGGGCGTGGAACACGTCCAGCACCGCGCGGCGCTGCACCTCGGGCAGGTGGGCCAGCACACATTTGGCCGAAGCCCCCGCACGCAACGGCACGCTGCGGCCCTTCTCGAAGGAGCAGCGCAACGAATGCTGGCTCTCGACCATGTCCAGGCAGACCGCGCGGTCGTTGACCGCCACGATCAGGCCCACACTTTCGTGCGACTGGCGCGACAAGGCCTCCATCTCGGGCCGGGCCACACGCATCACGTTGGAGGCGAGGTCGAAACCCAGGGCCAGCTGCAGGCTCAGCGGACCGGGTGCGTAACTGGCCTCGATCTCGGAGACGAAGCCCCAGTCCTTGAGCCGGGCCAGCTGGCGGTACAGCGTGCTGCGTGCCAGGCCTGTCTTTTGCATCAGTTCGGCGGCGCTCATGGCCCGCCCGTGCTGCGCCAGCACCGCCAGGACCTGAAGGACCCTGTCGGTGGCAGCCACGGAAGGCGATGCGCTCGTCAACATGGCGGCAGTATCAAAGCGTTCGCCCACCCGTCCAACCTTTCTTTCCCATTCTGTGGGAATTCAATTCCCTTTTTCAACCCAGGTTCAGCGCACCATGGGCAGCTTGAGGCCTTGCTTTTTGGCCGTTTCCACGGCCAGTTCGTAGCCGGCATCGGCGTGGCGCATCACGCCCGATCCGCAGTCGTTGACCAGCACGCGCGCCAGGCGCTCGGCCGCGGCGTCCGTGCCGTCGGCCACGATGACCATGCCCGAGTGCTGCGAGTAGCCCATGCCCACGCCGCCGCCGTGGTGCAGGCTGACCCAGCTGGCGCCACCAGCGGTGTTGAGCAGGGCGTTGAGCAACGGCCAGTCGCTGACGGCGTCGGTGCCGTCCTTCATGGCTTCGGTCTCGCGGTTGGGGCTGGCCACCGAGCCGGTGTCCAGGTGGTCGCGGCCGATCACGATGGGGGCCTTGAGCTCGCCGTTCTTCACCATCTCGTTGAAGGCCAGGCCGGCCAGGTGGCGCTCGCCCAGGCCCAGCCAGCAGATGCGCGCCGGCAGGCCCTGGAAGGCGATGCGCTCGCGTGCCATGTCCAGCCAGCGGTGGGTGTGCTTGTTGTCGGGGAACAGCTCCTTGATCTTGGCGTCGGTCTTGTAGATGTCCTCCGGGTCACCCGACAGCGCCACCCAGCGGAAGGGGCCCTTGCCCTCGCAGAACAGCGGACGGATGTAGGCGGGCACAAAACCGGGGAAATCGAAGGCGTTCTTCACGCCCTGGTCGAAGGCCACCTGGCGGATGTTGTTGCCGTAGTCCACCGTGGGAATGCCCATGGCCTGGAAGTCCAGCATGGCCTGCACGTGCACCGCGCAGCCTTGGGCGGCGGCGTCGGTCAGGCGCTTGTGCTGCGCCGGGTCCTTCTGCGCGGCCTTCCACTGCGCCACGGTCCAGCCCACGGGCAGGTAGCCGTTGATCAGGTCGTGGGCCGAGGTCTGGTCGGTCACCAGGTCGGGCTTGATGCCACCGGCCTGGGCGCGCTTGACCAGTTCGGGCAGCACTTCGGCGGCGTTGCCCAGCAGGGCGATGGAGACGGCTTCCTTCTTGTCGCAGTGGTGCTTGATCAGCGCCAGCGCGTCGTCGATGTCCTTGGCCTGCTTGTCCACGTAACGCGTGCGCAGGCGGAAGTCGATGCTGCTCTGCTGGCACTCGATGTTGAGCGACACGGCGCCGGCCAGCGTGGCGGCCAGGGGCTGGGCGCCACCCATGCCGCCCAGGCCGGCGGTCAGGATCCATTTGCCCGAGAGGTCGTTGTTGTAGTGCTGGCGGCCGGCCTCGACAAAGGTCTCGAAGGTGCCCTGCACGATGCCCTGGCTGCCGATGTAGATCCAGCTGCCGGCGGTCATCTGGCCGTACATGAACAGGCCCTTGCGGTCGAGTTCGTTGAAGTGTTCCCAGGTGGCCCACTTGGGCACCAGGTTGGAGTTGGCGATCAGCACGCGCGGGGCGTTGCTGTGGGTCTTGAACACGCCCACCGGCTTGCCCGACTGCACCAGCAGCGACTCATCGTCGTTCAGGTCCTTGAGCGAAGCCAGGATCTGGTCGAAACAGGCCCAGTCGCGCGCGGCGCGCCCGATGCCGCCGTACACCACCAGGTGCTGCGGGTTCTCCGCCACCTCGGGGTCGAGGTTGTTCTGGATCATGCGGTAGGCGGCCTCGGCGATCCAGTTCTTGCAGGTCAGCGTGCTGCCGCGCGGGGCGCGGACGACGCGGCTGGGGTCGAGGCGGGGGTCGGTGTTGGTGGTCATGTGGGCTCCTTGGGCGTGTGGGTGAGTTCAGGCGATGGCCGGCAGTGCGAAGCGGGCCGAGGCGATCAGCGCGCCCGTGCGCACCATGCCGATGGCGGCCTGCATGTCGGGCTGGATGTGGCGGTCGTCGCTCAGGTGGGGCACCTGGGCGCGCAGCGCGGCGTGCACGGCGGCCAGCGGCGTGCTGGTGGTCAGCGGGGCGTGGAAGTCGCAGCCCTGGGCGGCGCACAGCCACTCGATGGCGATCACGGCCATGGCGTTCTCGGCCATGGGCAGCAGGCGGCGCGCGCCGTGGGCGGCCATGGAGACGTGGTCTTCCTGGTTGGCCGAGGTCGGGATGGAATCGACGCTGGCCGGGTAGGCGCGCTGCTTGTTCTCGGACACCAGGGCGGCGGCCGTCACCTGCGGGATCATGAAGCCGGAGTTGAGGCCGGGCTTGGGCGTGAGGAAGGCGGGCAGGCCCGACAGCGCCGGGTCCACCAGCATGGCGATGCGGCGCTCGGCCAGCGAACCGATTTCGCAGATGGCCATGGCGATCATGTCGGCCGCGAAGGCCACCGGCTCGGCGTGGAAGTTGCCGCCCGACAGGGCCTCGCCGCCGTTGTCGCTGCTGAAGATCAGCGGGTTGTCGGACACGCCGTTGGCTTCGGTTTCCAGCAGGTCGGCCGCATGGTGCAGCACGTCCAGGCAGGCGCCCATGACCTGCGGCTGGCAACGCAGGCAGTACGGGTCCTGCACGCGCTCGTCGCCGCTCAGGTGCGAGGCGCGGATGGCACTGCCCACCAGCAGCTGGCGCAGCGCCTCGGCCGTGGCCATCTGGCCCTTGTGCTTGCGCAGCTTGTGGATGCGGGCGTCGAACGGCGCGTCGGTGCCCTTGGCCGCGTCGGTGGACAGCGCACCGGTCAGCAACGCCGATTGCAGCAGGCGCTCGGCTTCGAACAAACCGGCCAGCGCGTTGGCGGTCGAGAACTGTGTGCCATTGAGCAGCGCCAGGCCTTCCTTGGGACCCAGCACCACGGGTTCGAGGCCCACACTGGCCAGCGCCTCCACGGCCGGCATGCGGCCCGTGGGCGTGAAGGCCTCGCCCACGCCAATCATCACCTCGGTCATGTGGGACAGCGGGGCCAGGTCGCCCGAGGCGCCGACCGAACCCTGGCCAGGCACGACCGGAACCACACCACGGGCCAGCATGGCTTCGAGCAACGCCAGGGTGGCGGGCCGGATGCCCGAGGCACCTTGCGCCAGGCTGGCCAGCTTGAGCGCCATCATCAGGCGTGTGATGGCCGCCGGGGTGGCCTCGCCCACGCCAGCGGCGTGCGACAGCACGATGTTGCGCTGCAGGGTTTCGAGGTCGGCCGCCTCGATGCGCACGCTGGCCAGCTTGCCAAAGCCGGTGTTGATGCCATAGACCGGCTCGCCCTTGGCGACGATGCGCTCCACCGTGGCGGCGCTGGCGGCCACGGCGGCGGCACACGCCGGGTCGAGCTGGAGCGAGGCGCCGCGGTAGATGGAGCGCCACTGCGCCAGCGGCACGGCGCCAGGGGTCAGGATGAGGGATTCGTTGGACATTGTTTGCTCCTGTATATACAAGTTAGTATCAGCGAAAAGAATCATCCGCGCAAGGGGCCGATGTCAGGCGGCGATCAATGGCGGCTCAGGTCGACAGGGGATTGCCGTCGGAACGGTAGCGGCTGCCCAGGTGGTAACGGGTGGCGGGATGCAGGCAGCGCACCAGGGTCACGGGCACGCCGCGCGTCCAGGTGCGGCGCGTGAGCAGCAGGCAGGGCTGGGCCGGCTCCATCTGCAGGCGCGTGGCCTGTTCGGCCGTGGGGAGCACCGCGTCCACCACGTGTTCGATCTCGTCGAAGGGCACGTTGCGCACGAGGTATTCCGACGGCTGCTGCTGCTTGAAGTCCTGCAGCAGGTAGTCGGGCGCCACACGTGGGTTCACGTAGCGGTCCTCGAGCTGGATGGGCAGACCGTCTTCCATGTGCACACACACGGAGTGGAAGACCGACTCGCCGGTGCGCACGTCCAGCGCGGCGGCGATCTCCAGCGACGCTGCCACACGTTCGACCGTCAGCATGTCGCAGCGGTAGTCGTGGCCACGCTCGCGGATCTCGCTCGCGAGGTTGGCGATCTGCAGCAGGGTGGACTGCGGCTTCTGCTCGGCCACAAAACTGCCCACGCCCGCCACCCGCACGATGCGGCCTTGCTCCACCAGCTCGCGCAGGGCGCGGTTGACCGTCATGCGCGACATGCCGAAGCGGGCCACCAGCTCGTGTTCGGACGGCAGGCGGTCGCCGGCGCGCAGCGAACCGTCCTGGATCTTGCGCGAGATGAAGTCCTTGATCTGCTGGTACAGCGCGACCGACCCCGAAGCGGCGGCTTCGGCGGCGTGGCGCTGGGCACGGGCAGGGTGAACGGCGGTGGAGCGGGGCATGGCGAAGCGGCGTCAGTGGTCGGCAGTTGCCATGGATTCTGCGCGAATCTCTTCCGTCAGCTGGGCCTTCAAGTCCATGAACTCGGGCGAGGTCTTGATGGTGTAATGGCGCGGGTGGGGGAAGTTCACCGCCAGCTCGGTCTTGATGCGACCGGGCCGGGCGCTGAACACCGCCACGCGGTTGGCCATGAAGATCGCCTCGTCGATGTCGTGGGTGACGAACAGCACCGTCTTCTGGGCCGACTCCCAGATGCCCAGCAGCAGCTCCTGCATCAGCACGCGGGTCTGGTTGTCCAGTGCGCCAAAAGGCTCATCGAGCAACAGGATCTTGGGGTCGTTGGCCAGCGCGCGGGCAATGGCCGTGCGCTGTTGCATGCCGCCCGAGAGCTGCTTGGGAAAGTGCTGCTCGAAGCCGCGCAGGCCCACCTTGGCGATGAAGTAGTCGGCGCGTTCCTTCTGTTGCGCCTCGGGCAGGCCCCGTTCGCGCAGGCCGAAGCGGATGTTCTGCTCGATGGTCAGCCAGGGGAACAGGGTGTAGCTCTGGAACACCATGCCGCGGTCGGCACCGGGTCCGTCGACCGGCTGGCCGTCGAGCAGCACGCGGCCGGTGCTGGGGTGATCCAGGCCGGCGACGATGCGCAGCAGGGTGGACTTGCCACAGCCCGAGGGGCCCAGGATGGTGACGAAGTCGTTCTCGCGGACCTCGAAATCGACGGGCGTCAGCGCTTGGGTCTTGGCGCCCTTGGGGCTGGTGAAGACGCGCGAGACGCCTTGAACGGAGAGAATGGTTTTCACAGCGTGCTCCAGCCAAACAGGCGTCGGTTCAGCGCCTTGAAGGCAAAGTCCGACACCAGGCCGATGAGGCCGATGACGATGATGCCGAAGATGATCTGCCCGGTGTTGAGCAGGGCCTGGCTGTCGGTGATCATGTGGCCGATGCCCGAGGACGAGCCGATCAGTTCGGCGACGATGACGTAGGTCCACGCCCAGCCCAGCACCAGACGCAGGGTCTCGGCGATCTCGGGCGCGGCGCCAGGGATCAGCACGCGCCGCACGATGCCGGTGTTGTCGGCCCCCAAGGTGTAGGCGGCTTCCACCAGGTCCTTGCGGGCGGCGCCCACGGTCACGGCCACCATCAGCACGATCTGGAACACCGAGCCGATGAAGATGACCAGCAGCTTTTGCAGCTCGCCCAGGCCGGCCCAGAGGATGAGCAGCGGGATGAAGGCCGAGGCCGGCAGGTAGCGGCAGAAGGACACAAAAGGCTCGAAGAAGGCCTCGACGCCCTTGTGCGCGCCCATCGCGATGCCCAGTGGCACCGCCACCACGGCGGCCAGGATGAAGCCGCCGAACACCCGCCACACCGTCATCCCGATGTCGTGTATGAAGTTGAATTCGGTGAACAGCTTCCAGCCTTCCTCGGCCATGGTGATGGGGCTGGCCAGGAAGGTGGGCGAGACGTAGCCGCCGAGTGTGAAGAAAGCCCACACGGCGAAGAAGACGACGAAAAACCCCAGGCCCAGCAGCCACTTGGCGCTGGCGCTGACGGGCTCCAGCGGCGCCAGGCCGCGCCGCCGGCGCGGGGCCGGGGCGGCTGGCACCGCCACGGCGGTGGTGGTGCTCATGGTGCTCACTTGATGAAGCTGGTGTCGAACATGGCGTCGAAGTTGTCCGGCGCCTTGCGGATGACGCCTGCATCGAGCAGGATGGCGGCGGCGTCCTTCATGAAGGCCTGCAACTCGCCGGCGAAGAACTTCTGGTTGGCCGCCTTGTCCTGCCAGCGCAGGTAGGCCGAGGACTTGGCGAACTGCTCGCCGCTCTGCTTGACGGCGGCGCCCATGATCTCGTTGGCCTTGGCCGGTTCGGCCTTGATCATCTCCAGCGCGTCGAAGTAGGCATTGGCCAGGCCCTGGGCCGCCTTGGGGTTGGCCTTGAGCCACTCGGGCGCGCAGCCCACGGTGTCCATCACCATGGGGTAGTCCAGGGTGGTGGCCAGGATCTTGCCGGCCGTCGGGTTGGCGCGCACGGTGGACAGGTAGGGCTCGTAGGTCATGGCGGCGTCGTTCTGGCCGGTGACGAAGGCCTGGGCCGCGGGTTGGGGTTCCAGCGACACGGTCTTGACGTCCTTCATGCCCATGCCGTTCTTGGACAACATCCAGGCGAGGCCAAAGTAGGGCGCGGTGCCAGGGGCGCTCACCGCGATGGTCTTGCCCTTGAGGTCGGCAAAGGACTTGACGTCGTTGCGCACCGCGATGCCGTCGGCGCCAAAGGACTTGTCGAGCTGGAAGATCTGCACGATGGGCACACCGTTGGTGTTCCAGGCCACGTGGGTTTCCACCGTGGTGGCGGCGCACTGGATGGCCTTGGAGGCCAGGGCCAGGTGGCGGTCCTTCTGCGGAATCATCTTGATGTCCACGTCCAGGCCGTGTTTCTTGAACAGACCGGCCTTGTCGGCCAGGGTCAGCGGGGCGAAGCCGGTCCAGCCCGACATGCCCAGCGCCAGCTTGGTTTCCTGAGCCTGCGCGGCCGTGGACAGGGTGGCGGTCAGGGCCACGAGGGCCGCGGTTTTCAGGAGTGAGGTGCGCATACAGAACTTCCTTTGCAATAAGAACAACCGCCGCAGCGGTGGGGAAACCGTCTCCCTCGTGTCGCAGGATGATTCCTGTCTATACAAGATGCCGCCACAAGAAAACCGGTGACAAACGGCCTGAAACGCCAAGTTTGGCGGGGCTGTGGCACCGGTTCGGTGAATGGTGCCCCAGACCGGCGCGCCTTGCATCCGGACATGCACCAGCTTGTTGTCTATACAGATGTGTGCTAGCGAGGGTGGGCTTGCTCAGCAGTTTGCATGCCAGGCATCAGACAACCCCGGCCGGGCGGGCCTATTTCAGCCAGCCACGCTTGCGGAAGTACAGCATGGGCCCCACGGCGGAGGCGAGCATGAGCAGCAGCGCCGCCGGGTAGCCCCAGGTCTGGCTCAGCTCGGGCATGTGCTGGAAGTTCATGCCGTAGATGCTGGCGATCAGCGTGGGCGGCAGCAGGGCGACGCTGGCCACCGAGAAGATCTTGATGATCTTGTTCTGGTTGATGTTGATGAAGCCGACGGTGGCGTCCATCAGGAAGTTGATCTTGTCGAACAGGAAGGCGGTGTGGCTGTCCAGCGAGTCCAGGTCGCGCAGGATCTGGCGCGCGTCCTCGAACTGCTCGGCGCTGAGCATGCGGGTGCGCATCATGAAACTGACCGCGCGGCGCGTGTCCATGACGTTGCGGCGGATGCGGCCCGACATGTCCTCGTGGCGGGCGATGGCGGCCAGCACCTCGCCGGCCTTGTTGTCCGTCACGTCGCCGGCCAGCACCTGGCGGCTCACCAGGTCCAGGTCGTCGTAGATGTCTTCCAGCGTGTCGGCGCTGTACTCGGCGTCGGCGTCGAAGAGCTTGAGCAGCACTTCCTTGGCGTCCTCGATCAGGCCGGGCATGCGGCGCGCGCGCATGCGCAGCAGGCGGAACACCGGCACGTCTTCGTCGTGGATGGAGAACAGCACGCCGTGGCCGCGCAGTTCGGTGTTGTGCTGGTTGAGGATGAAGGCCACCCGCACCGCGCGCGGCTGTTCGTCGTCATCGATCAGAAAGTCGCTGCGGATGTGCAGCTCGCCGTTGTCTTCCTCGAAGAAACGGGCCGACTCCTCGATGTCCTCGTCCATCGCGTCGTCGGGGATGTTGAGGCCGAAGTGCTGGCGCACCCAGCGCCGCTCCTCGGTGGTGGGCGACTCCAGGTCGACCCAGATGGGCTTGAACTTGGCCAGTTCTTCCAGGGATTCGATCTCTTCCTGGAACAGGCGGCCATTGGCCAGGGTGAAGACGTTGAGCATGTGCGGGCTCCCGTTCGGGCATCGGTCTGTGGGGCCACCCGGGGGCGGGTGGTGGCTGGGGCGGGGGTGCTTTCAGCCGCCGGGCGCCGCTTCAGGCCCCGGTCCACACAAGCCGATCGGGGTCAGTGCCGCGTCACGGGAACTGAAAGCACACAACTGGGGGTGCTTTCCAAGGGGTTCTCCGGTCACAAAACTGGCGCGATTATGGCACCGCTGCGAGGCGGCGATGTGTCGAAAAATGCCTGCAGTTCGGCCTTGCGGGCGTAAGCGTCCTGCTCGCCCAGGGTGATCAGGGCGTTGACGAAGCCGGGCTCGAACAGCAGGTAGCTGGCCAGGGCGGCCGCGCTGGCGCCGGCACTGCGCTGGGTGTTGAGCGCGCCCAGGCCCACCAGGGTGTTGCGGGTGGCCGCGGGCAGCTCGCTCACGTGGCGCAGCGCGATCTCGTCGAGCGACATCGAGGGCTGCAGCGCGAGCACCTCGATCGGGCGGTAGGGCAGCGCGGCCGCCAGCTCGGGTGGCAGGCTGGCCAGGGTCTTGCTCACGCGCTGGGCCTGTTCGACGTCGGTCATCAGGGTGTCGTGGAAGACGCTGGCCATGGCGTGGCCGGCGATGGTGCCTGCGGTCGGTTCGGCGTCGGGCGCGCGGGCACCGCCGGGCTGGGCGCCGAGGGCGGCGCGCTGGGGCTGGCCGACGCCGATCACCAGCACCTTGCGCGCGCCGAGCTGGATGGTGGGCGACAGCGGCGAGAGCTGGCGCATGGAGCCGTCGCCGAAATACTCCTTGTGGCCGTTGACCCACAGGGGCACGGCGGGGAACAGGAAGGGGATGGCGCTGGACGCCATGAGGTGTTCGATGGTGACGGGCTGGAACTCGGCGTGGCGCCCGGGGCGGTGCCAGGGGCGCACGTCGAGGGTGGGCGCGATCTGGCAGAAGGTCCAGTGTTCGCCGGTGGTGTAGCTGGA
This sequence comes from Hydrogenophaga sp. OTU3427, assembly GCF_038440225.1. NCBI lineage: Bacteria > Pseudomonadati > Pseudomonadota > Betaproteobacteria > Burkholderiales > Comamonadaceae > Hydrogenophaga > Hydrogenophaga sp. OTU3427. The sequence goes on from NZ_JASATI010000024.1 coordinate 58,071, forward strand.
CGCGGTCACCGCCAGGGCCTGCAGGGCGCCCGACTGCAGGGCATGTTCCACCGCGTTGAGCTCGACGGCGCGGTGCAGCGTGTCCACCAGCGGCAGGGTGTCGAGCAGGGCGCGGTAGGTGCGGACCTGACGCGCCAGCGTCAGCCCGGCCAGCAGGATGTTGCGCCGCACCCAGCTGGGCGCGTTCAGCCGGTAGACTTGGGACGAGCGCAGCTGCCGCCAGAAGGCCGCCAGCCGGGGCAGGCCACCCCACCCCAGCGCCACCTGGCTGGCGAGGTAGGTGGCATTCAGGGCCCCGGCCGAGGTGCCCAGCAGCAATTGGAAGGGAAAGGCCTCGGCGGCGCCGGCCGGTTTCATGTGGGCCAGGGCCTTGAGCACCCCCGCCTGGTAGGCCGTGCGCGCGCCCCCTCCCATCAGCACCAGGGCCATGCCCGCCCCCGGACAGGCGGGGGGCGGCGCATTGGGCAGGCGCGAGGCAATCAGGGTGTCGAGCGACATTGTTCGGCTCCGGCCATGTTTTTATAAGGGAGAACCCACCATGACGACCGCCGCTCACGGCCGCCGCCGCGAACTGGGCCTGCTGCTCACGCTGGCCGGTATCCAGTTCACCCACATCGTCGATTTCATGATCATGATGCCACTGGGGCCGCAGCTCACGCGGATCTTTGGCATCAACGACGCGCAGTTCGGCCTGCTGGTGTCGGCCTACACCTTCGCCGCGGGCGCCTCCGGCCTGCTGGCGGCCACCTACGTGGAGCGATTCGACCGCAAGAAGCTCCTGCTGACGCTCTACGTGCTGTTTGCCCTGGCCACGCTGGCCTGCGGGCTGGCGCCCACCTACGGCCAGCTGGTGCTGGCGCGCGTGGCGGCGGGGGCCTTTGGCGGCGTGTTGTCCGCCCTGTCCCAGACCATCGTGGGCGACGTCGTGCCCTTCGAGCGCCGGGGTCGGGCCATGGCGCTGGTGATGTCCTCGTTTTCGGTGGCCACCGTGGCGGGCGTGCCACTGAGCCTGTGGCTGGCGGCGCACTTGGGCTGGCAGGCGCCTTTTGTCGCCATTGCCTTGCTCAGCGGGGTGTTGGCCGTGGGCGCCCACCTCACCCTGCCGCCGCTGCGGCAGCACCTGCGCCCGGGCGGCGCGCTCACGGCGTGGCAGGGCATCGCGCAGGTGCTGCGCGATGCCAACCACCGGCGTGCCTTCGTCTTCTCGGCCTTGTTGATGTTCACCGGCTTCACCGTGATTCCGTACCTCACCATCTTCATGCAGGCCAACGTGGGCCTGCGGCAGGACCAGATTCCCCTGATTTACCTGTTTGGCGGCGTGGGTTCGCTGGTGGTGGCCCGCGGGGTCGGGCGCCTGACCGACCGGCTGGGCAAGCCGCGCATGTTCCGCTACGCGGCGCTGGCGGTCATCGTGCCCCTGCTGGTGCTGACCTCCCTGCCCAGCCTGTGGCCCGGTCCCCAGGTGCCGCTGTGGGCGGTGCTGACCGCCACCACCACCATGTTCGTCACCATGAGTTCGCGCATGATCCCGGGCATGGCCATGTTGACGTCCGCCGCGCAGCCGCATCTGCGCGGCACTTTCATGGCGCTGAATGCATCGGTGCAGTCCGCCGCCATGGGGCTGGCGGCGCTGGTGGGTGGTCTGATCATCGCCCGCGACGCGGGCGGCATGGTGCAGCACTACGGCTGGAACAGCGTGGTCGGGGGGCTGGCCAGCGTGGCCAGCGTCGTCATGGCCTTCCGGCTCGCCCTGCACTCCACGCAGTCTGACCCAAAGCCGGCGGTGGCGCAAGCAAAGGCCCCCTGATCGCATTTATGTTGCAGTGCGGGATTGCGCACCCCGGGCAGACGGGGCATAGTGAAAGCGAAGGTCTCGTGTGGCCGCCGCTCTTTCCCGGGGCGGTGGTCGTGTCAACCCAGAGCATAGGAGGCTCTTTATGAACTTGACGATCAGCGGTCATCACCTGGAAGTTACCCCCGCCCTGCGCACCTATGTCACCAGCAAGCTAGACCGGATCTCAAGGCATTTTGATCAAGTCGTCGACATCAAGGTCCTGTTGACCGTCGACAAACTCAAGGAAAAGGACCTGCGCCAGCGGGCCGAATGCAACATCCACGTGAAAGGCCGCGATCTGTTCGCGGAAAGCTCCCACGCCGACCTGTACGCCGCGGTCGACGAACTGGCCGACAAGCTCGACCGCCAGGTGCTGCGCTACAAGGACAAATCGCAGGACCACCACCACGAGGCCGCCAAGCGCGTCATGTGACGTTTCTTTGCTGCACTGCAACAAGCCGCTTGGATTGTCAAGCGGCTTTTTTGTGCGCCATGCCTAGCCGAATCCCCTCAACTGGGCATAATTTGCGGTCCGAGAGGTCTTCATGAACCGTCTATCCGCCATTTTGCCCGCCGAACAGGTGCTGGTCCACGTCGACGCCACCAGCAAGAAGCGCGCCTTCGAAGAGGCCGGTCTGCTGTTCGAGATGCAGCACGGCCTGAACCGTGCGCTGATCACCGACAGCCTGTTTGCCCGCGAGCGCCTGGGCTCCACCGGCCTGGGCCATGGCGTGGCCATTCCGCACGGACGCATCAAGGGGCTCAAGCAGCCGTTGGCGGCCGTGTTCCAGTTGCTCAACCCCATTGGTTTCGACGCACCGGACGAGTTGCCGGTGACCTTGATGATCTTCCTGCTGGTGCCCGAGGCGGCCACCCAGAAGCACCTGGAGATCCTGTCCGAGATCGCCGAGCTGCTGAGCGACAGCGCCTTGCGCGAGCAGATGAAAACGTCTGACAACGCCGTGGTGCTGCATGGCCTGATTTCGAACTGGCAATCGGCCCACGCCACCGTCTGAGCGGCGCGTCGGCCCTCCCTCCCCCATGAAGGCCGCCGTCGTCAGCGCCGATGTGCTGTTCGAACAGCACCGAGAGACCCTGCGCTGGCAGTGGATCGCCGGGCAGAGCGCGTCCGAGCGGCGCTTCGACGAAGTGGCCGTCACCCTGGCGCGTTCGGGCGCCGACCTGGTGGGTTACCTCAACTACATCCACCCCTACCGGCTGCAGGTGCTGGGCGAACGCGAAGTGAGCTACCTCACCAACGCCACCCCCGAAGACTGCCGCCGCCGCGTGGCCCGCATCGTCACCCTGGAGCCGCCCGTGCTGGTGGTGGCCGACAACCAGGTCGCGCCCGACGCGCTGGTGTCCATGTGCGAGCGGGCGCAGATTCCCCTCTTCGCCACCCACGAATCGGCCGGTTTTGTCATCGACGTGCTGCGTGCCTACCTGTCGCGCCACTTCGCCGAACGGGTGTCGGTGCACGGCGTGTTCATGGACATCCTGGGCGTGGGCGTGCTGATCACCGGCGAGTCCGGCCTGGGCAAGAGCGAACTTGGCCTGGAGCTGATCTCGCGGGGCCACGGCCTGATCGCCGACGACGCGGTCGACCTCTACCGCACCAACCAGACCACCATCGAAGGCCGCTGCCCCGAACTGCTGCAGAACCTGCTGGAGGTGCGTGGCATCGGCCTGCTCGACATCAAGGCCATCTTCGGCGAGACCTCGGTGCGCCGCAAGATGCGGCTCAAGTTGATCGTGCACCTGGTGCGCGCCGAGACGCTGGAGCGCGACTACGAGCGCCTGCCCCACGAACCCATGCACCAGGACGTGCTGGGCGTTCCCGTGCGCAAGTCGGTCATCCAGGTGGTGGCCGGGCGCAACATCGCCGTGCTGGTGGAAGCCGCGGTGCGCAACATGGTGCTGCAGCTGCGTGGCATCGACACCTACCAGCAGTTCGTGCAGCGCCATCGCGACGCGATGGACAAGGCCTAGGCCCCGCGGGCTACAGCGTCAGCGCTTCGCGCTCCTGTGCGGGCAGTCGGTCTTGCTGCAGTTGGCATACAGCGACAGCGCGTGTTCCTGCAGCACGAAGCCACGCTCGGCAGCAATGGCGTGCTGGCGGCGCTCGATTTCCGCATCAAAAAACTCTTCCACGCGGCCACAGTCCAGGCACACCAGGTGGTCGTGGTGCTGGCCTTCGTTGAGTTCGTAGACCGCCTTGCCGGACTCGAAATTGCTGCGGGTGAGCAGGCCGGCCTGCTCGAACTGCATGAGCACGCGGTAGACCGTGGCCAGGCCAATGTCGGAGCGGCTGTCCAGCAACACGCGGAACACGTCCTCGGCCGTCATGTGGCGTTGCTTGCTGGCCTGGAACACCTCCAGGATCTTCAGCCGGGGCAAGGTGGCCTTGAGACCGGTGTTTTTGAGTTCGTCGATATTGGTCATGGCGGCGCGTGGGGCCGGGCAGGGCAAACACCCTCTGTGGCTACAATGACCAATGATATCGCGCGCCCCCGGCACGCGTGCCGTTTCCACTTGGTGTGTACGCCCATGAACCGTCTTTTCACCGCGCGCCGCGTTGGCGCCGCGCTCACGCTGGGCCTGGTGTTCGGCCTGTCGGCCTGCAGTTCGCTGCGCGACGCCGCGACGCAGGCGTCCACCCTGGGGGGGCTGATCACGCCCTACAAGATCGATGTCGTGCAGGGCAACGTCATCACCAAGGAACAGGTCGACGCGCTCAAGAACGGCATGACCCGGGTCGAGGTGCGTGACGTGCTGGGCACCCCGCTGCTGCAAAGCGTCTTCCACGCCAACCGCTGGGACTACGTGTTCAGCTTCCGCCGTGGCGGCCAGCCCGAGCAGTTGCGCAAGCTCGCGGTCTTCTTCGAAGGCAGCAACCTGGTCAAGGTGGAAGCCGACGAGATGCCGACCGAAGCCGAGTTCGTCGCCTCGCTGGTGGTGAGAAAACGCCCCGGCCAGGACCCGGTGATGGAGGCCAGCGAAGCCAGCCTCAAGGCCTTCCAGGACAGCAACGCGAAAAGCGCCCCGGCGGCCGCCAGCGCGCCCGCAACACCTGCCGCCGCCCCGCCGGCCAACAGCTACCCACCGCTCGAACCCGCCGGAGCCGCCCGATGAGCCACCGCATCTGTATCGCCGGCGCCAGCGGGCGCATGGGCCGCATGCTGATCGAGGCCGTGCGGGCCAGCGACGACTGTGTCGTGTCCGGTGCGCTCGACCTGCCGACCAGCCCGGCCGTGGGCCAGGACGCTGCCGCCTACCTGGGCCAGACCAGCGGTGCCTTGATCACCGGTGACGTGGCCGCCGGTCTGTCCGCCAGCCAGTTCCTGATCGACTTCACCCGCCCCGAGGGCACGCTGAACCACCTGCGCGAGTGCGCGCGCCTGGGCGTCAAGGTGGTGATCGGCACCACCGGCTTCAGCGACGCGCAGAAGGCCGAGATCGCCGAACATGCGAAGCACACGGCCATCGTCATGGCGCCCAACATGAGCGTGGGCGTCAACGTCACCTTCAAGCTGCTGGAGATGGCGGCCAAGGCCCTGGCCACCGGCTACGACATCGAGGTCATCGAGGCCCACCACCGCCACAAGGTCGACGCCCCCAGCGGCACCGCGCTGATGATGGGCGAGGTGATCGCCGGTGCCCTGGGCCGCGACCTCAAGGACTGTGCCGTCTACGCCCGCGAAGGCGTCACTGGCGAACGCGATCCCTCGTCCATCGGTTTTGCCACCATCCGCGGCGGCGACATCGTCGGCGATCACACCGTGCTGTTCGCCGGCACCGGCGAACGCATCGAGATCACCCACAAGTCCAGCAGCCGCGCCACCTACGCCCAGGGCAGCCTGCGCGCGGTGCGCTTTCTGGCCGACAAGAAAACCGGCCTGTTCAACATGTTCGACGTGTTGGGCCTGAACTGAAACGCTTGCCGCGCCGTCCATGAGCGCCTTGCAACTGCTGGCTCAAGCCGACCCGCTGGGCCGGGCGGTGGCCCTGCTGCTGCTGGCCATGTCGGTGGGCAGCTGGGTGGTGTTGCTTTGGAAATTCTGGCTGCTGCGCCGTGCGGCGGCCGATCTCGCGTTGGGCGTGTCGGTGTTCTGGCAGTCGCCTTCGCTGAGCGAGGCCCTGCCCCGGCTGCAGCAGTTGGACCGCGAGGCCGTGCTGGCGCCGCTGGTGCGGGCCGCCCACCAGGTCGATACCGCCCGCCATGCGGCCGACACCCCCACCACCCTGGCCGCGTCGGCCGACGTCGCCCACCAGCTCACCCGTGTCCTGCGCCAGGCCCTGCACGCCGTGCTCAACCGCCTGCGTGCCGGCCAGGTGCTGCTGGCCAGCGTGGGCGCCACCGCGCCCTTCGTGGGCCTGCTGGGCACGGTTTGGGGCATCTTCAACGCCCTCACTGGCATCGCCGACCAGGGCCAGGTGTCCATCGCCCAGGTGTCCGGCCCGGTGGGCGAGGCCCTGGTCATGACCGCGGCCGGTCTGGCGGTCGCCATCCCCGCCGTGCTCGCCTACAACGTGCTGGGTCGGCGCATCGCGCGCATCGAGGCCGACCTTGAGGGTTTTGCGCGCGATCTGCGCGATCTCGTTGCGGAGGCCGCGAATTGAGCTTCGGCCAACTCGAACGCGACGGCTTCGACACGGCCGGCTCCACCCCCATGAGCGACATCAACGTCACGCCGCTGGTGGACGTGATGCTGGTGCTGCTGGTCATCTTCATGATCACCGCGCCGCTGATGGTCAGCGGCCTGAAGATCGATCTGCCGCAGGCCCAGGCCACGGCACCGGTGAAAACGGCTGGTTCGGTGTCGGTGGTGCTGGACCGCGAGCAGCGCCTGTTCGTGGACGAACGCCCGGTCGCGGCCGAGGCGCTGGAGCGCCAGCTGAGCGATCTCGCCCGCAGCGATCCGGACACCGAGGTGCTGCTGCGCGTGGATGCTGGCGTGCCTTACGGCCGGGTGGCCGCGTTGATCGGGCAGGTGCAGGCGGCGGGCCTGTCGCGCATCGGCTTCGTGGCAGAACCCCCGGCCGCCGGCCGCTGACATCGGGCCGACCGCCGAGCGCCTAAAATCCCAGCACGGCGGCCCCAGGCGGGCCGCGCCCCTTTTTTGGCCCCGCCCCCATGCAAGACAAATACACCCCGCAAGACGTGGAGCGCGCCGCCCACGCCCACTGGACGGCCACCGACGCCTACCGCGTGACCGAGGACGAGAACAAGAAGAAGTTCTACGCCTGCTCCATGCTGCCCTACCCCAGCGGCAAGCTGCACATGGGCCACGTGCGCAACTACACCATCAACGACATGCTCGCGCGCTACCTGCGCATGAACGGGCACAACGTGCTGATGCCCATGGGCTGGGACGCCTTCGGCCTGCCGGCTGAGAACGCGGCGCTCAAGAACAAGGTGCCGCCGGCCAAGTGGACGTACGAAAACATCGCCTACATGAAGAAGCAGATGATGGCCATGGGGCTGGCCATCGACTGGAGCCGCGAGGTCGCCACCTGCGATCCCTCGTACTACAAATGGAACCAGTGGCTGTTCCTCAAGATGCTGGAGAAGGGCATCGCCTACCGCAAGACCCAGGTCGTCAACTGGGACCCGGTGGACCAGACCGTGCTGGCCAACGAACAGGTCATCGACGGCCGCGGCTGGCGCACCGGTGCGCTGGTCGAGAAGCGCGAGATCCCAGGCTACTACCTCAAGATCACCGACTACGCCCAGGAGCTGCTGGACCACGTCCAGATGGGCAACGACAAGGCCACCCTGACCGGCTGGCCCGACAAGGTGCGGCTGATGCAGGAGAACTGGATCGGCAAGAGCGAAGGCGTGCGTTTCGCCTTCACCCACGACATCCGCGACGCGGGTGGCACGCTGATCGGCGACGGCCGCATGTACGTGTTCACCACGCGCGCCGACACCATCATGGGCGTGACCTTCTGCGCCGTGGCGCCCGAACACCCGCTGGCCACCCATGCCGCCGCCGGCAACCCCGCGCTGGCCGCCTTCATCGAGGAATGCAAGACCGGCGGCACGACCGAAGCCGAGCTGGCCACGCAGGAAAAGAAGGGCATGGCCACCGGTCTGCAGGTCACGCACCCGCTGACCGGTGCCCAGGTCGACGTCTGGGTGGGCAACTACGTGCTCATGAGTTACGGTGACGGCGCCGTCATGGGCGTGCCGGCCCACGACGAGCGCGACTTCGCCTTCGCCCTCAAGTACCAGTTGCCCATCCAGCAGGTTGTGGCCGTGGAAGGCGAGACCTACAGCACCACCGAGTGGGCCGACTGGTACGGTGACAAGCAGCGCGGCGTCTGTGTTCACAGCGGCGCGCTCGACGGCCTGGGTTACAAGGCCGCCGTCGACAAGGTGGCCGAACTGCTGGGTGAACTGGGTGAGAAAAAGACCACCTGGCGCCTGCGCGACTGGGGCGTGAGCCGCCAGCGCTACTGGGGCACGCCCATCCCCATCATCCACTGCGACGAACACGGCGCCGTGCCCGTGCCCGAGCGCGACCTGCCGGTCATCCTGCCCGAGGACTGCGTGCCCGACGGCAGCGGCAACCCGCTGCACAAACACGAAGGTTTCCACGCGGGCGTGGTCTGCCCTGTCTGCGGCAAGGCCGCGCGGCGCGAGACCGACACCATGGACACCTTCGTGGATTCGTCCTGGTACTTCATGCGCTATTGCGATCCGACCAACGCCGACGCCATGGTCGCGGACGGCGCCAAATACTGGATGCCGATGGACCAGTACATCGGCGGCATCGAACACGCCATCCTGCACCTGCTCTACGCGCGTTTCTGGACCAAGGTCATGCGGGACCTGGGGCTTGTCAAGGTCGACGAACCCTTCACCAAGCTGCTCACGCAAGGCATGGTGCTCAACCACATCTACAGCCGCCGCACCGACAAGGGCGCCAAGGAATACTTCTGGCCCCACGACGTGGAGCATGTGCTGGACGAAGGCGGCAAGATCGTCGGCGCCAAGCTCAAGAACGCGGTCGGCGACCTGCCCGTGGGCACGGCCATCGACTACGAGGGCGTGGGCACCATGTCCAAGTCCAAGAACAACGGCGTCGATCCGCAAGACCTGATCGAGAAGTACGGTGCCGACACCGCGCGCCTGTACACCATGTTCACCGCGCCGCCCGAGGCCACGCTGGAGTGGAATGACTCGGCCGTGGAAGGCAGTTACCGCTTCCTGCGCCGCGTCTGGAACCTCGGCGTCAAGCTCGGCCAGACCGACTGGGCCGCGGCCGCCGCCACGGCGGCCGGCGCCAGCAGCCTGGCCGACATCCCCTTCGGCAAGGACGCCAAGGCCTTGCGCCTGGAGATGCACAGCGTGCTCAAGCAGGTGGACTACGACTACCAGCGCATGCAGTACAACACCGTGGTCTCTGGCGCCATGAAGATGCTCAATGCGCTGGAGGACTTCAAGCAGTTCGACGAGGCCGGTGCCCAGGTCGCGGTGATCGAGGGCTTCGGCCTGCTGCTGCGGGTCCTCTACCCGGTCACCCCCCACATCGCCCACGCGCTGTGGAGCGAGCTGGGTTACGCCACCGTGCGTGGCGAGCTGCTTGACGCGCCCTGGCCGCAGGTCGATGCCGGCGCCCTGGTGCAGGACGAGATCGAGTTGGTGCTGCAGGTCAATGGCAAACACCGGGGCTCGGTCCTGGTGCCGGCCGGTGCCGACAAGGCCGCCATCGAGGCCGCCGCCCTGGCCAGCGAAGCCTTTGCCAAGGCCGCCAACGGTGCCCCGCCCAAGAAGGTGGTGGTGGTGCCCGGTCGCCTGGTCAACGTGGTGGTCTGAGCATGACCCGCCGCCGCGCTCTGGTGGGATGGGGCCTGGGCCTGCTGGGTCCGCTGGCGCTGGCCGGCTGTGGCTTCCAGCTGCGCAAGCCGCCCAAGCTGGCTTTCGAGACCCTGCATGCGCCGGGCGGCTTCGCCACCCCCGTGGCGCAGGAGCTGCGCCGCGCCCTGGAGCAGGCTGGCGTGCGCTTGTTGCCGCCCGTGCCCCCGCGCGCGCCCGAGGCGCCCGCGGCCGAATTGCCTGACGTGGTGCTGGACGTGCTGGCCGACCAGCGCGAGCGGGCGGTGGTCGGCATCACCGCCACCGGCCAGGTGCGCGAGCTGCAGCTGCGCACCCGCTTCCGTTTCCGCCTGCGCAGCGGCCTGGGGGCCGACCTGATCGACGACACCGAACTGCTGCAGACGCGCGACATCAGCTTCACCGAAACCGCCGTGCTGGGCAAGGAAGCCGAGGAAGCGCTGATGTACAAGGACATGCAGACCGACATCGTGCAGCAGGTGCTGCGCCGGCTCAGCTTCGTCAAGCCCTGAGCCGGCCTGGGCCAGAATGCCGGCGATGACCCCATCGCCCCTGCCCATTCCCTTGCCCGCCTGGCTGCCGTTGCTGCGCAAGCTGCGGGCCGTGTCGGCGGTCGGCCAGCTGGGCCACACGGTGGGCGCGGCGGCGGCCCTGCACGTGTCGCAATCGGCGGTGGTGAGGGCCGTGCAGGACGTCGAGTCGGCCCTGGGCCAGCCCCTGTTCGAACGCGCCGCGCGCGGCATGCGGCCCACGCCAGCCGGGCAGGCCGTGGTGTTGCGGGTCGGCCGGGCGCTGGATTGCCTGGTGCCGGTGGACCGCAACGCACGCGTGCCCCACGCCGCCGCCCTGGGCTGGACACACAGCCGCGTGGCATCGGGTGCCGGCCACCGCCACCTGGCGGCCTTTCTGGCGGTGTGCCGCGGTGGCCAGGAAAAACGCGGCGCCGCCGCGCTGGGCATCAGCACGGCGGCCGTGCACGAGGCCCTCACCCAGTTCGAGCACCAGAGCGGCGGCGCCTTGTTCGAACGCCACCGCCAGGGCGTGCGGCTGACCGCCCATGGCGAAGGGGCGCTGCGGGCGGTGCAGCTCGCGCTGGCCGAGCTGGCCCAGGCCGAAAGCGAATGGACCGCCTCCCAAGGGCGGATGTCGGGGCAGATCGTGATCGGCACCTTGCCCTTTTCCACCGGCCTGTTCTTGCCGCAGGCCATCGAAACGGTGCTGCGCGAACACCCCGGCCTGCGCATCAGCGTGATCGACGGCACCTTCGACCAGCTGCTGCGGCAGCTGCGTTTCGCCGAGTTGGACTTGGTGGTGGGCGCCCTGCGCGACCCACGGCAGGCGCCGGAGGTGCGGCAGGAGGCGCTGTTCGAGGACCCGCTGGCCGTGGTGGCCCGCGCCGGCCACCCCTTGTCCCGCCGGACCCGTCTGCGCCTGCGCGACCTGCAGCGCGCGGCCTGGATCATGCCCATGCCGGGCACGCCGGCCCAGGCGGCCTTCGACCAGGCCTTTGCCGAGGCCGGCCTGGGCGCACCCGCCGACAGCCTGCGCGTCAACAGTCCGGTGTTGATGATGGCCATGCTGGGCGCGGGCGACCGGCTGGCCTTGACCTCGCCGCGCCACGTCCAGGCCGAGGTGGCCGCCGGCCTGCTCTGTGTGTTGCCCGTGACGGTGCGGCACGCGCCACGTCGCATCGGTGTGATGAGCCGGCGCGACTACCTGCCGCCGCCGGGGGTGCAGCGTCTGCTGGAGGCCATGCGGGCGGCGGCGGCACACATGGAACAAACAGCGATCAAGCCAAACGCATAGCTCGGGGCGAAAAAGCATTGGCATTTCGCTGCCGCTGCCGCTACGCTAGTGCCACGCCGGCATGGCGCGTTCGCGCCCATCCCAGACCGGCCCCACCCGGAGACACTCATGCACAAGCGTTCCCTGCTCAAGGCCCTGGCCCTGACCTCTCTCGCCGTGGCCGCCGGCCAGGCCCTGGCCCAGGACGGCACCTTCAAGATCGGCGTGCTCGCGCCCATGACCGGCCCGTTCGCCTCCACCGGCAAACAGATGGAGGCCGGGATCAAGCTCTACCTGGCCCAGAACGGCAACAGCTTCGGCGGCAAGAAGGTCGAGGTCATCCTGCGCGACGACACCGGCACGCCGGACGTGGCCAAGCGCCTGGCGCAGGAACTGGTGATCAACGACAAGGTCAACGTGCTGGCCGGCTTCGGCCTCACCCCGCTGGCCTTTGCCAGCGCGCCCATCGCCACCCAGTCCAAGACGCCGCTGGTGGTGATGGCCGCCGCCACCTCCAGCATCACCGAGGCCTCGCCCTACATCGTGCGCACCAGCTTCACCGTGCCTCAGGTGGTCACGGCGCTGGCCGACTGGGCCAGCAAGAACGGCATCAAGAGCGTGGTCAGCCTGGTGACCGACTACGCTCCGGGCGTGGACTCGGAGAAGTACTTCAAGGACCGCTTCGTGCTCAATGGCGGCACCGTCATCGAGACCCTGCGCGTGCCGTTGCGCAACCCCGACTTCGCGCCCTTCCTGCAGAAGGTGCGTGACGCCAAGCCCGACGCGCTGTTCACCTTCGTGCCCTCGGGCGCCGGTTCGGTGCTCATGAAGCAGTTCGCCGAGCGTGGCCTGGACAAGGCCGGCATCCGCATGATCGCCGAAGGCAGCGTGACCGACGATGACATCCTCAACGGCATGGGCGACGTGTCCCTGGGCGTGGTCACCGCGCACCACTACTCGGCCGCGCACGACTCGGCCCTGAACAAGAAGTTCGTCGAGGCCTTCGGCAAGGCCAACAACGGGATGCGCCCCAACTTCATGGGCGTGGGCGCCTACGACGGCATGCGTGTCATCACCGAGGCGCTCAAGGTCACCAAGGGTGCCGGCGGCGGCGACGCCCTGCTGGCCGCGATGAAGGGCCAGATCTTCGAGAGCCCGCGTGGCCCCATCTTCATCGACGCGCAGACCCGCGACGTGGTGCACAACATCTACATTCGCAAGGTCGAACGCCGCAATGGGCAGCTGGTCAACACCGAGTTCCAGACCATCCCCGACGTGAAAGATCCCGGCAAGGCCAAGTAAGGCCCACCCCCGTCGCTTGCCCACTGCCCCGTCATCGCCCTTGGGCGATGACGCATGTGGCCGCATCCCCCCTCAAGGGGGCGGCACCAGCCGTCCGGCCAAGCCGGCCCGGCGGTGCCCCCGAGTGGGGCACGTCGATGGGGGGCCTTTTTCTTTCGGATGGATGTATGTGATGAGCGAGTCCTTGCCACCGCTGCTGCTGCTGCCAGGCCTGATGTGCGACGAGGCGACCTGGTCGCCTCTGTACCCCTGGCTGTCGGCGGCGGGCGACTGTGTGTCCCTGCAGCACGGCCTGGCCGACAGCGTCGAGGCCATGGCGGCCCAGGTGCTCCGGCTGGCGCCACCGACGTTTGCGCTGGCCGGCCATTCCATGGGGGGGCGTGTGGCCATCGAGGTCTTGCGCCAGGCGCCCGAGCGGGTGCGGGCGCTGGCCCTGCTGGACACCGGCTACCAGGCCCGACCCGCCGGCCCCAAGGGCGAGGAAGAAGTCGCCAAGCGCCACGCGCTGCTGGCCGTGGCGCGGCGCGACGGCGTGCGCGCCATGGCCCAGCAGTGGGTGCTGGGCATGGTGCATCCGGACCGGCTGCGCGACGCCGCCCTGGTGGAGTCGGTGGTGGCCATGTTCGAGCGCAAGAACGCCGACGTGTTCGCGGCGCAGATCGCGGCCTTGCTGGCGCGCCCCGACGCCACGCCCACGCTGCGCTCGGTGCGGGTGCCGACGCTGGTGTTGTGCGGTCGGCAGGACAGCTGGGCCCCGGTGGCGCAGCATGAGGCCATCGCCGCCCTGGTGCCGGGGGCGCGGTTGGTGGTGGTCGAGGAGGCCGGCCACATGAGCCCGATGGAGCGCCCGCGGCCGGTGGCCCGGGCCCTGCTCGACTGGTGGCGAAGCTGCGTGCCGGCCGACGCGCGGTAGGCGCCCAGCGGTTTCGCTTTGGTTTTCCATCGCGCCGGAGCGCGACCCGCGACGCCTGAAACGGTCCAGCCGGGGATGCCGTGGGTCCGGCTTTGCCGGCCCACTGGCATTGCCCCCTTGAGGGGGTGACGCCGAAGGCGGCGCGGGGGTGTTTCATCTCAGTCGGGTGACACCTCCACCCGGTTGCGGCCGCCGGTCTTGGCGCGGTACATGGCAGCGTCGGCGGCCCTGAACAAGGCGTCGACGTCGGCGTTGAGCACCGACAGGGTGGCCACTCCCACGCTGATGGTCAGCCGCAGCGGCGAGGCCTCGCCGGGCACCGGCACCTCGGTCTGCTCGACCTGTTCGCGCAGGCGCTCGGCCGCCTGGCGCGCGTGTTCGGCATCGGTGTCGGGCAACAGGACCACAAACTCCTCGCCGCCAAAACGCGCCAGCGTGTCGGCCGGACGCAGCATGGCCTGCACCGTCTGGCACAACGCCACCAGCATCCGATCGCCGGCGGCGTGGCCGTGGTTGTCGTTGATCCGTTTGAAATGGTCGATGTCGAACAGCAGGCAGGACAAGGGCCGGCCATAGCGCTGGGCGCGCGCCATTTCGCGCGTGGCCTGCTCCATCAGGTGGCGGCGGTTGCGGGTGCCGGTCAGCGCGTCGGTGGTGGACAGCAGTTCCAGCGCCTGTGTCCGCTCCAGCACCCGCTCCTCCAGTTCCCGGTTGTGTGCTTCGAGCGCCTCCTTGGCGGTCAGCAGTGCGTCCTGCGTGCGCTTGAGTTCGGTGATGTCGTGCTGCACGCCGACAAAATGCGTGACCCCGTTGTGGGGGCTGACCACCGGTGCCAGCGTGAGCTGGTTCCAGAACATCTCGCCGTTCTTGCGGTAATTGCGCAGGAGCACCTGCACCGGCATCTCACGCTGGAGGGCATCGCGCAGCTGTGCCAGCCCGGGCTGCGCGCGGTCGCTGCCGCTGAGAAAGCGGCAGTTCCGGCCCAGCACCTCGCTCGGCGCGTAGCCGGTGCTGGCCTCGAATTTCTGGTTGACGTAGATGACGGGCTGGTCTGGCTGGCGGGCGTCGGCAATCACGATGCCGTCGTCCAGCGATTCGACCGCGCGCTGGAACACCCGCAAGGTGCGCTCGCGCCGGCGCACTTCGGCCAACAGGGCGCCCAGGCCCAGCGACGCCATGGACATCACCAGCAGGTACTCCTGCAGCAGCAGCCCGCCCGTCACGCTGCCCACGGCGGCGTAGGGGCCGGCGGACTGGCCGGTCAGCGCGATCGCGATCACCGCGGTCCACAGGCTGGCCCAGGCACCTCCCACGGGCCCGTGACGCAGCGCGATCCAGGCCACGGCGGGCAGCACCAGCACCGCGCTGAGCACCGGGCTGTGCAGGCCCACCCGTGCCTGCCCGAACACCAGGCCGTTCATGACCAGCAAGATGGCGGTGGCGGGCCACCAGCTGGTGCTGCGCAGCAGGCGTGCGTGGTCCTGGGTGGCGCGTGGTCCCCACAGATCGACCAGCAGCGGGGTGAGCACCAGCAGGCCCAGGCTGTCGCCCAGCCACCACACCAACCAGTGCCCGCCCCATCCCAGGCCGCTGGGGTGCGTGCCGTACAGCTCTGTGCCCAGCAGCGCCGCCAGTCCGCTGGACAACACCGGCCCGGCGACCACGAACCAGCCGATGTGGGCCAGGCGGTGCAGCGAAAACGCCGGGCCGCAGATGCGGCGCAGGGTCCAGGCCGCCAACAGCACCTCCAGCGCATTGGCGCCGGCAAATCCGAGCGATTGCCGCAGGCTGTAGCTGTCCCAGTCGACCCACAGCTCCAATGGCAGCAGCAAGGCCACATAGGCCAGCCAGTGGCGGCGTGGTGACATCAGCAGCGCGGCCAGCATCACGCCGTTGGGCAACCACAGCATGGACGGACCGTTGTCCACCACGGTGAAATGGACCGACACCCAGCCCGTGGCGCCGTACAGGGCGGCCACCAGCAGCAGGCGTGCCCACAGCCAGCGCAAGCCCCAGAAGTGGGGCTTCACGTCGACGGTGGGCATATCGAATGCCTCGAGGGGGGGCAGTCGGGAATCCATGTCGGTGGCGGGTGGGTGGCGGGCGGGGCCAGCCGTTGGTTCACTATAACGGTGGCGCGTCCGGCCGTGGGCGGCGGCCCGGCGTGCGAACTGATCTGCGTCAAACGAGACCGGCGCACCCGCTTGGCGCTGGCGCAGGTGCCCGGCAGAATGGGGCCATCGCCCGCCCACCGCCACCCATGCCCCTCACGCCCGCCGCCCAACCCAGCCCATCGCCTGCCTTGGACGTTGGCGACGCCCCAGGCTTTCAGCAGCCACACAGCGCCGACGAACTCTGGCACCTGCTGCAGAACCCGCAGTCCTCGGCCCATGGCGCCTTGCACCTGGGCGATGCGCTGGTGAAAAGTGGCGTCATCAGCCCGCGCCAGCTGGACGATGCGCTGAAGACCCAGGTGG
The DNA here is from genome assembly GCF_038440225.1 of Hydrogenophaga sp. OTU3427. Lineage (NCBI taxonomy): Bacteria > Pseudomonadati > Pseudomonadota > Betaproteobacteria > Burkholderiales > Comamonadaceae > Hydrogenophaga > Hydrogenophaga sp. OTU3427. The sequence continues at coordinate 74,222 of NZ_JASATI010000024.1, forward strand.
AGGAACGCAAGCTCGGTGTCTACCGCCAGCTGGGCCGGCAGCTGCTCGACAAGGGGGTGCTGAACGACGCGCAGCTGCATCAGGTGATCGCCGGCTGGCTGGGCAACCGGGTGATCGATGCCCGCCACTACCGCTTTGATCCCGACGCGCTGGCCACCGTGCCGCGCGCGGTGGCCGAGACCGAATCGGTCTTGCCCCTGCTCAAGCACGAGGATCTGCTGGTGGTGCTGATGGCCGATCCGCTGGACAAACGCCTGCACGACGAGCTGCGCTTCATGACGCAGCTGCGCATCGTGCCGGTGCTGGCGGCGCCGGGCACGCTGATGCCCTCGCTGGAGCGTGCCTACCAGCGGGCCGGCGAGCCGGCGGCGGCGCCGTCCCACCGCATGGCGGCCAAGGACCTGGCCGTCAACCTGATGGCCGGCAGCGACAGCGCCGCCAACGAACCCGAGGGCGACGTCGTCAGCGAGTCCGACAACACCCTGGTGCGCCTGATCAACTCGCTGATCGAGGAGGCCATCGCGCAGAAGGCCTCGGACATCCACATCGAGACCCAGCCCGCGCCCAAGGCCGTGTGCATCCGCCTGCGGCTCGATGGCGAACTCAAACGCTACCTCGACGTCGAGTCGCGCTTTCGCTACGCGCTGGTGGCGCGCATCAAGATCATGGCGGGCATGGACATTTCCGAGCACCGCAAGCCGCAGGACGGCAAGATCGACTTCGCCCGTTTCGGCGGCACCAAGACCGAGCTGCGCGTGGTCACGGTGCCCACCGCCAACGGGCTGGAGGATGTGGTGCTGCGCCTGCTGGCGGGCTCCAAGCCGATCCCGGTCGATGCCATCGGCCTGAACCCGCGCGACCTCATGCAGCTGCGCCGCATGGCGCAGAAGCCCTATGGCCTGATCCTGGTCTGCGGGCCCACGGGCAGCGGCAAGACCACCACCCTGCATTCGCTGATCGCCGACATCAACACCGAGTCACGCAAGATCTGGACCGCCGAGGACCCGATCGAGATCACCCAGGACGGCTTGCGCCAGGTGCAGGTGAACGCCCGCATCGGCTGGACCTTCGCCGCCGCCATGCGCACCTTCCTGCGCGCCGACCCCGACGTCATCATGATCGGCGAGATGCGCGACGAGGAGACCGCGCGCATCGCCGTCGAGGCCTCGCTCACCGGCCACCTGGTCCTGTCCACGCTGCACACCAATTCGGCGCCCGAGAGCGTGGGCCGCCTGCTGGAGATCGGCCTCGATCCGTTCAACTTTTCCGACTCGCTGCTGGGCATCCTCGCGCAACGCCTGGTGCGCCGGCTGTGCCGGGCTTGCGTCAGCTCGCGCCCCGCGACCGAGGACGAACTCGTCGCGCTGGCCACCCAGTACCTCGAAGGTGTGCAGCACGTGGACGAACGCGACGTGGCGGCGCAGATCGAGCGCTGGCGTGTCGAGTTCGGCCAGGACGACGCCCAGGGCGGGCGCCACCTGCGCACCTTCATCCAGGGCGGCCCGGGCTGCAAGGCCTGCGATGGCCGTGGGCACAAGGGCCGCCTCGGCATCTACGAGCTGATGCTCAACGACGAGGCCATACGCCACCACATCCGCCACCGCGCATCGGCCACCGAGATCCGCGAGACCGCCCTCAAGGCCGGCATGAAGACGCTGCGCCAGGACGGCATCGACAAGGTCATCCAGGGGTTGACCGACCTGCCCGAAGTCATCGCCGCCACGAATCTATGACCCCCCCGTCGCTTGCCCGCTTCGCGTGGCCGCATCCCCCCCAGGGGGCAACACCAGCCGTCCGGCGAAGCCGGCCCGGCGGTGTCTCCCGGTTCGACCGCTTCAAGCGTCGCGGGCGCCGCGTTCGCGGAATGGACAACCGATATGCTGCTTGAGACCCTCACCACCGCACGCGACCTGGGGCGCCTGCAGGAGATCCTGGGCGTGCTGGTGCGCCACGGCTTTGGCGACACCGTGCGCCGCCTGGGCCTGACCGACATGCTGGAGCGCGCCGGCCACGCCCTGCGCTGGGACCACGCGGCCGACCTGGCCCGCCTGCCGCCGCCCGTGCAGGTGCGCCTGGCGCTGGAGGAACTGGGCCCCACCTTCGTCAAGCTGGGCCAGATTCTGGCCGGGCGGGCCGACATCTTCGGGCCGGAGTGGATCGCCGAATTCGAGAAGCTGCACAGCCAGGTGCCGGCCCTGCCCATCGAGGCCCTGCGCCCGCAGTTGCGCGAAGACCTGGGTGACGAGCCCGAGGTGGTGTTCGCGCGTTTCGACGCCGAGCCGCTGGCGGCCGCGTCCATCGCCCAGGTGCACCGCGCCCAGCTGCGCGACGGCACCGAGGTGGTGGTCAAGATCCGCCGCCCCGGCATCACCGAGGTGATCGAGGCCGACCTGCGCCTGATCGAACGCCTGGCCTCCGTCGCCGAGGCCGAGCTGCCCGCGCTCAAGCCCTACCGGCCGCAGCAGCTGGTGCGCGAGTTCGCGCGCTCACTGCGCCGCGAGCTGGACCTCGCGGGCGAATGCCGCAACGCCGAGCGCATCGCCACCAACCTGGCGGCGCTGTCCCACATCGCCATCCCCCGCGTGTTCTGGGCCCACACCGGGACCCGCATCAACGTGCAGGATTTCATGGCCGGTGTGCCCGGCCACCAGCTGGAGCGGCTCACGCCCGAGGCCGGTTTCGACCGCACGCTGCTGGCGCAGCGTGGCGCCGGCGCGGTGCTCAAGATGATCGTGGAGGACGGCTTCTTCCACGCCGACCCCCACCCCGGCAACGTGTTCTACCTGCCCGGCAACCGCATCGCCTTCATCGACTTCGGCATGGTCGGGCGGCTCTCGGTGCGCCGCCGCGACGACCTGCTCAAGCTGCTGCTGGGCTTGGTGGAGCGCCGTGCCCAGACCGTGGCCGACGTGCTGCTGGACTGGACCGGCGACGCCCATGGCGTGGACATGGCCCACCTCGAGGCCGAGATCGAGGCCTTTGTCGATCAGTACCACGGCGTCTCGCTGGCGCGGCTCAAGCTGGGTCAGATGCTGGCCGACGTGACCGCCATCCTGCGCGACCACAAGCTGGGCCTGCCGGCCGACCTGGCCTTGCTGATCAAGTCCTTCATCACCCTGGAAGGCATGGGCCGTGGGCTGGACCCGGGTTTCCACATGGCCACCGAGGCCCTGCCGCTGCTCAAGCGGGTGCTGCGCGCGCGTTACCAGCCGCGTGCCCTGGCCCTGCGGGGCTGGCAGCTGCTGCGGCGCAGCCTGGGGGCCCTGGAGCAACTGCCCGACGACCTGGGCCGCCTGCTGCGCAACGCGCGCCAGGGGCGGTTGCAGGTGGCCATCGAGCTGGCCCACCTCAAGCGCGTGGGCGACCAGATCGACCGCGCCGCCAACCGCCTGAGCATGGCGCTGGTGGTGGCCGCGCTGGTGATCGGTTCCTCCATCGTCATGACCGTGCAGGGCGGCCCCACGCTGTTCGGCCTGCCCGCCTTTGGCCTGCTGGGTTTTTTTGGCGCCATGGTGTTCGGGCTGTGGGGGGGGGGGGGCCAAAGGGGCCACCCCCCCCCCCCGGGCGCGGGGTTAG